>DATESZ010000107.1:0-39122 GCA_035283845.1 Syntrophales bacterium
TATTTTGGAGCGGGCGAACGGACTTGAACCGTCGACGTCCACCTTGGCAAGGTGGCACTCTACCGCTGAGTTACGCCCGCTCTGTTTTCGGCGGCGACTATAACAAATACTATCTTTTTGTCAACATGAATTTTGACGACGCCGTCGTTTATAAATTGATAGTTTTGAGAGATGGAATATTACTTTTTGTTGGCATAGCGATAGAACATGAGAAGATAATCAAGGCCGGAATGGATCGTAAGCCATAGCGCGATATAGAGGATAACCATGCCCACGATATGGGCATCTGCCCCGATGAAGGGATAATGGATAATAAGCGCCGATATGGCAAAAATCTGGCACAGAGTTTTCCGCTTTCCCAGTTTACTGGCATCAATAATCATGCCCTCGGAAGTGGCAATGGTTCTGATGCCATCTACGATGAAATCCCTTATGATAATAAGCGATACAATCCACGCAGGTATGCGCCCGATAGGTATCATGAGAATCATCGCCGTATTGACGATAATCTTGTCGGTAATGGGGTCTAAAAATTTCCCAATATTGGTAACAATATGATATTTCCTGGCCACATAACCGTCCAGAAGATCGGTCAGGGCCGCCATAATAAACAATATGGCAATGATCAGACTCCACATGCGACCAGGGTCAGAAAGAAGACAAAATAGAACGGGTATGATGCCTACCCTGAGCATGGTTATACTATTTGGCAGGTTGAGGATTCGCCTCTGATTCTCCTCTGCCGTCAGCTTGTCAAGAGAGTTCTTTATATATTCAATCATCATGCTGCCCTGATAAACAGTTAACGGGGAACCTTTTTCCAGTCTGACAGAAAGGTTTCCACACCTTTATCCGTCAGGGGATGATTTGCCATCTGGTCGATAACCTTAAAGGGGATGGTGGCAATATGCGCTCCCATGAGAGCGGCTTCCAGAACGTGACGCGGATGCCTTACACTGGCGACAATGACCTCCGTTTCCAGACCGTAATTTTGAAAAACAGTAAGAATCTGATCGACAATTTCCATGCCGTCATGGGAAATGTCATCGAGTCTTCCCACGAAGGGGCTTACATAGGCTGCGCCGGCTTTTGCCGCCATGAGCGCCTGGAGCGGGGAAAAAATCAGGGTTTGATTTACCGCTATGCCTTCAGCGGCAAAAATCCTTGTAGCCTTCAGACCTTCTGTCGTAAGCGGCGCCTTTATGACCACATTTTTCCCAAGGGCGGCCAGCTTTCGCCCTTCTTCCACCATGCCGGCAGCTTCTATACTGAGCACTTCGAGACTGACAGGTCCATCAACTACAGCGAGAATTTCTCTGATCACTTCCTCGAAACTCTTTTTTTCTTTCGCTATCAATGAGGGATTGGTGGTCACTCCATCAACCATTCCCAGGTCAATGCCTTCCCTGATTTCCCCGATATTTGCCGTATCAATAAAAAACTTCATATGACCTCCCGTTATACCTCATCCTTCTGATTTGCCGCGTATTCTTCAAAACACTTTTTACTGCAAAAGTACAGGGTTTTCCCATCAAGCGAAGCTTTATAGGCGTTGCTCAATGGGATATAAGTGTGACAATAGGGGTCCTCAAGCAGATCTTCCCCAATGGATGTCTTTGGAGGTTGCCCGGGCACATAGCCCTGCTTCGCCTCATTGCTGATAAAAAACTTTTTAATAAACCGGTAGAGAAAATAGATAACTGCAAAGTAAATAATAACACGCATCAGACCCAACTCTCTCCCCTACCCTTCTTTCAGTAATTCGACACTGCCTGTATCTTCCAGCCTGTCCAGAAGCCCTGCCACTGAAACTCCGAAAGCCGGATGAATAACGTAGGAGGCAATTTCATTAAGCGGCGTAAGAACAAAACGCCTCTTGTGCAGTTCCGGATGGGGAACAATAAGATCATCCTCCTGTAAGACTTCCTGCCCGTAAAGTAGAATATCGAGATCTATGATTCGGGGTCCCCATTTTACTGCCTTATGCCGTCCCATTCTGTTCTCGATTCCCTTCAGTTCCCGCATCAGTGTCTTAGCAGTAAGAGCAGTCCGTATCTCAATCACGGCATTTATAAACCATTCCTGATCGGGAAAACCAACCGGTTCAGTCCGGTATAATGATGATTGGCGCAGGACTTTGCAACCATCTATCGCCGCAATATGTTCCGTGGCTTCCACGCAGCGGGCGGCAGGATTTTCCAGATTGGAGCCTATACCCACAAAACTTATGATGCCTCTTATGTCGTAAGTCAATAAATCCCTCATTAAAATCAAAATATGAGCAATGCTCATAGGGTGTCGTCAATTACTTTTCCCGCAATCCCAATACATCCTGCATATCGTAAAGACCCTTTTCCTGCCCTGCTACCCACATTGCCGCCCTGATCGCACCCTTGGCAAAATTATCCCGGCTATGGGCGCGATGAATAAATTCCAGTCTCTCTCCGGTGCTGCAAAACATGACCGTGTGCTCTCCCACTATATCTCCCGCTCTTATGGTCTGGATCCCTATTTCTGTTTTGGTTCTCGCACCTATCATACCTTTCCTGCTGAATACTCCGTCCCTTTCTATATCCCTTCCCAAACTTCCGGCAACAACCTCGGCCATTTTCATCGCGGTACCGCTTGGCGCATCTTTTTTCAGATTATGATGGGCTTCCATGATTTCCACATCATAATCGTTGCCAAGGATACGGGCAACCATGCCGAGAACCTTAAACATCACGTTTACTCCCACGCTCATATTAGGCGACATGACGCATGGCGCGTTCCCGGATAGTTCCCTGACTTTTTTCAGTTCTTCGGCGGTAAATCCCGTGCTGCCTATAACAACTGCCCGCCCTTTTTCAGCAGCAATCTCCAAATGGCGAAGCGAAGCCTCATGGGAGGTAAAATCTATTACAACATCTCCTTTATCGACGCAGCTCCGTAAGTCTGCCTCCACAATGACGCCTATTCTGCCGATGCCAAGATTCTCTCCCGCATCTCGGCCAATTGATGGATGCCCGGGTTGCTCCATCGCGCCTGTCACCTCTATACCGTCAGTTGCGTGTATCAGCGAAATGATCCTCCCGCCCATCCTCCCGGCGGCGCCCGTTATAATGGCTTTAATCATATTCGTATCATCCTATAAGTGAGTAATTTAACATAACTTTTCTTAGTTCTTCATAGTTCCCATCGGACATTTGGCAAAGGGGAAGCCGTAATTCATACTCGATTTTTCCCATCATATAAAGGGCGGCCTTAACGGGTATAGGATTAGTTTCGAGAAACAGGGAATCCATCAGGGGCATCATCTTGTAGTGCAGCTCACTTGCCTTTTTGAGGTCTCCTTCCTGAAATGAGTCGATCATTCCTGCCATATCGGCAGGGGCAACATTTGACAACACGGAGATCACCCCACTGCCACCCAGGACCAGCAGCGGCAGGACGATAAAATCATCGCCGGACAAAACCTGAAAGTCCTTGTCGCAAAGATGGATCACGTCCATGATCTGTTTCATGGAGCCGGAGGCTTCCTTGATTCCTACGATGTTAGGTATGCGAGAAAGCCTGAGCACAGTTTCCGGAAGAAGATTGGCGCCCGTTCTGCTTGGAACATTATACAACACAATGGGAACGGGCACATTATCCGCGATGGTCTTAAAATGCAAGTACATCCCCTCCTGCGTGGGTCTGTTATAGTAAGGAGAAACCATCAAAACACCATCGGCGCCTGCCTCATAGGCGTGCCTGGTGAGTCTAAGAGCCTCCTCGGTGCTGTTGGATCCGGTGCCGGCAATCACCGGCACGCGCTTCTTTACCGCGTCTATAGTAATTTCGATAACCAGGTCATGCTCTTCGTGCGAAAGGGTGGCGGACTCACCTGTTGTACCGCACGGCACTATGCCGTCGGTGCCATTTTTTATTTGCATTTCAATCAATCCACGCAGCGCTTCTTCATCAACTTTCCCATTTTTGAAAGGCGTCACTATCGCCACAATTGCGCCCTTGAACATAATACCTCCTAAATATTTTGTTTTAATCATCATGAAGCGCTAGAAAATCCGGCGTCTCTTCTCCCCTGATGAGATCATCATAATTTTCCCTTTTTCTTATGACGTGATACCGATCATTGGTTACCATAACCTCGGCAACCCTTGGACGGGAATTGTAGTTGGAAGACATGGAAAACCCATAAGCGCCGGCGCTCATAACCGCCATAAGATCGCCCGTTTCAAACATGGAGAGGCGTCTATCCTTCGCTAAGTAATCGGCTGACTCACAGATCGGCCCGACCACATCGGCAATAAATTCATCTTGTCTCTTTTTTATCACCGGCTGGATGTGATGGTAGGAACTATAAAAACTGGGTCGGATAAGGTCGTTCATGGCAGCATCAATGATGATAAAGTTTTTGTTGGGATTCGATTTGGTGTAAAGCACTCTCGTTACGAGAATCCCGGCGTTACCCACGATAACCCTGCCCGGTTCAAAGATAAATGTGCATTTTAATTCATCTTTTGCAGAAATCAGCGCGCTCGCATATTCCGACGGATGGGGTGGCTCCTCTTTGTTGTATTGTATCCCTAGGCCACCGCCTAAATCCAAATATTTGATGTATATCCCTTCCTTATGGAGCCGGGAGATAAATTTTTTGAGATTCTCGAAGGCATCGAGAAATGGTGATATTTTTATTACCTGTGAGCCGATATGACAGCTTACACCGATCATTTCAATGTGATTAAATGTTTTTGCGAGGCGGTATTGCGAAAGGGCCGCCTCCACATCCACGCCGAACTTGTTTTCCTTGAGACCCGTCGTTATATGGGGATGGGTGTCAGCATTTACATCAGGATTTACGCGCAGGGCTATGCCAGCTTTCTTGCCCATTTTCCCAGCGCAGCCATTTATGACTTCAAGTTCCTGAATTGATTCCACGTTAAACAACAAGATATTGCTCGTGAGGGCGTATTCTATCTCATCAATCTTCTTTCCCACGCCGGAATAGACAATTTTACGGGGATCGACTCCCGCTTTCAGGGCACGGTAAAGTTCACCCCCCGATACAATATCCATCCCGCTCCCCAAGAGGGAAAATGCACGCAAAACGGCAATATTAGAGTTGGCCTTGACGGCAAAACAGATAATGTGGGGCAAATCGGCAAAGGATTCGGTGAAAACCCTGAAGTGCTGATTTAATGTCTTGTAACTATAGAGATAAAAAGGCGTTCCCACCTCTGAGGCAATTTTTGCGATTGGCACGTCTTCGCACCAGAATTCGTCGTCTACGTAGTGAAAAAAATTCATTGCGTTATTCCTGTTCAGCAGTAAGACATATAATCTTCTGAGGTATCATAAAGTTGGGAGTTAGAGGATCGCCTTTCTTTCCGCATCCCAGCAAAAAAAACGCCAAAGCAAAGAGCGTTAAAATTATTCCCCCCTGCCTTAGATAGGTCAATTTTTTAACAACTATCGGATTTCCCTTTTTGAGCGCTTTCAATTTCCCTTATCCTTTTCTTTATGGCTTTTTCTGAAGTGCCTCCCGTGATGTTCCGGGCGCTAACAGAGTTCTCTACGGTCAGACAGGCATATATGTCTTCATTAAATTCCCCGTGAAAAGTGTTAAACTCGTTCATGGTAAGGGAATCCATAGTTTTATTGTTTTTCAGGCAGTAGGCGACCAATTTTCCGACGACCCCGTGGGCCGACCGGAAAGGCACGCCTTTTTTCACCAAGTACTCCGCTACGTCAGTTGCCGTGGAAAATCCGCCTGCGGCGTCTTTTAACATCTTTTCCCTGTTGAAAGTAAGGCGCACGATCATGGCGTTCAGGATTTGCAGGCATGATTTTACCCTGTCCACCGTATCAAAAAGAGGTTCCTTATCTTCCTGCAGGTCCCGGTTGTAGGTCATGGGCAAGCCCTTCATCAACGTCAAGAGGGCCATTAAATTGCCATACACCCTTGCCGTTTTCCCGCGGACCAGCTCGGCGACATCGGGGTTTTTCTTCTGGGGCATGATGCTGCTGCCGGTGGTAAAGGCGTCATCAATATCTACAAACTTAAATTCATCGGTGGACCAGATAACCAGGTCCTCGCAAAACCGGCTCAAATGCATCATGATGATTGCCGATGCCGAAATGAACTCAATGATGAAGTCGCGATCCGAAACGGCATCCATGCTGTTATGCGAAAGAGCCGGAAATTTGAGAAGTTTTGCCGCGTATTCCCTATCTATGGGCAGGCCGGCGCCGGCCAAGGCGACAGCGCCCAAGGGCATGACATTGATACGCCGCCGGCATTCCCGTAGTCGCGCCCCATCACGATCAAGCATCTCCCAATATGCCATGAAATAGTGGGCAAGCGATACCGGTTGGGCCCTTTGCAGGTGGGTATAGCCGGGCATAATGGTATCGATCTCATTTTTGGCAAGCTTCAGGAATGAATTCTTTAACCCTTCCAAAATTAAAATAATCCCGGCGGTTTCCTCTCTCAGATACAATCTCATGTCAAGGGCTACCTGATCGTTCCTGCTTCTTGCGGTATGGAGCTTTCCACCCGTTTCGCCTATCCTGTCAATCAGTTCCTTCTCGATCGCCATATGGATGTCTTCATCGCTATCACTGAAAACAAAATCCCCCCTGTCCATGTCCTTTTTTATCTTTCCTAAGGCTTTAATGATGGTTCTCATCTCGCCTTTTGATATAATACCCTGCCTGGCAAGCATCTTCGCATGGGCAATACTGCCTTCAATATCGTAGCGGTAAAGCCGTTTATCAAAATGGATGGATGCGGTAAAGGCCTAAACCTGTTTATCCGTATGACCGCTGAATCGGCCTCCCCAGGGTTTTTCTTCCTTGCTCATATCAATCCCTGATGGCTTCGTAATGGTACTTTGCCGCCATAATTAACCCTTCCTGCCTAATGCCTGAATCCTTAGCCTCAAGGCATTTATCTTGATGAACCCTGTGGCATCATTCTGGTCATAGACCTTATCCGTACCGAAGGTGGCGAAATCCTCACGATAGAGAGAACAGGGCGATTTTCTTCCCACCACAATGCAGTTGCCCTTGTACAATTTAAGACGTACCGTGCCGGTGACATTTTCCTGAGTATCATCAATAAAATTCTGCAAAACTTTCATTTCCGGCGAATACCAGAACCCGTTGTAAACAAGCTGGGCGTATCGGGGGATAAGGCCGTCGCGCATGGACATGATCTCTCTGTCCATCGTGATGGATTCCAGCGCCCGGTGGGCAACCCAGAGCACCGTACCGCCGGGGGTTTCATAAACTCCTCTTGATTTCATACCCACAAAGCGATTCTCTACCATATCCACCCTGCCGATGCCGTTAGCACCGGCAATGGCATTTAGACGATCAAGGAGAGTTGCGGGGCTCGATTGTTCACCGGAGAGGGAAACGGGATTGCCTTTCTCAAAGTCTACCTCCAGATATATGGGCTGATCGGGCGCTGCTTCCGGTGCAACGGTGGTTACGAACATGTCTTCCGCCGGTTCCTTCCAGGGGTCTTCCAGGATGCCGCCTTCGTGAGATACATGAAGCAAATTACGGTCGCTGCTGTAAGGTTTGTTCTTCGTAACGGCAAGAGGAATGTTATGTATCCGTGCGTAATCGATCATTGAGTCCCGCGAATCAAAGCCCCAATGCTCATCCCTCCAGGGAGCAATAATCTTCATTAAGGGATTGAGCGCCGTGTAGGTAAGCTCAAACCTGACCTGGTCATTCCCCTTGCCTGTGGCACCATGGGATAGGGCATCCGCGTTTTCCCGGAAGGCGATTTCCACTTGTCTTTTGGCAATAAGGGGCCTGGCCAGGGATGTCCCCAAGAGATAGTTCCCCTCATAAACGGCATTTGCCCGGAGGGCTGGGAATACAAAATCGCGGACAAATTCTTCCCGAAGGTCTTCAATATATATCCTGCTTGCGCCGGTGGCCAGGGCCTTGCTTTCCAATCCATCAAGCTCTTCTTTCTGACCGATGTCGGCGACAAAAGCAATCACTTCACAATGGTAGGTTTCGATTAGCCATTTTAGAATAACCGATGTATCGAGTCCGCCGGAATAGGCAAGCACCACTTTACTTATGTCTCTGTGCACAATATCAACCTCCGTTATCAACGACTCCGTTCAGCAATATTTCCAATACAGCCTTTTGCACGTGCAGGCGGTTTTCCGCCTGGTCGATAATCACGGATTGGATCCCGTCGATGACCTCTGACGTAATTTCCTCTCCCCGATGGGCGGGCAGGCAGTGCATCACTATAACGTCCTTCCCAGCGTGAGAAAGCAACTTCTTGTTCACCTGATAGTCTGTAAAAGCCTTCGTCCTTGTCTCTCTCTCGTTTTCCTGCCCCATGCTGGCCCAGACATCCGTGTACACTACATTGACGTCCCGCACGGCTTCAAAGGGATCGCGGTGCAGTGAGATTCTTCCCTTCGCTTGCTCAATGCCCTCCTTTAAGATTTTGCCGTTCGGATCGTAACCCTCGGGACAGGCAAGGGACAAATGCAGGGGTAGCCTGACAGCGGCATTTATCCAGGAATTGGCAATATTGTTGCCGTCTCCGATGTAGGCAATTTTTGTTCCTTCATAGCTGCCCTGCTTCTCAACAATGGTATAGAGATCACTTAATATCTGACAGGGGTGAAGAAGGTCCGTCAGACCGTTAATCACCGGTATCGCAGCATTTTCAGCAAATTCCTCTACTATTTCATGATCATAGGTTCTGATCACGACACCGCTTAAATATCTAGACATGATCCGGGCGGTATCGGCAATTGTTTCACCCCGGCCAAGCTGGGTATCGCGACTGCTCAAAAATATGGCTAAACCGCCAAGCTGGTAAATGCCTACTTCAAAAGAAATCCTGGTTCTCGTAGAGGATTTGTCGAAAATCATCCCGATGCTTTTTCCCTGAAGGGGTTGATAAATTTCACCTTTCCTCAACAAATCCTTCAAGTGTGCGGCGCGATGGAGGATAAGGTCAATGTCTTTGCGATCAAGATCATAAATACTCAACAGATCCTTTTTCATTTTTCTACATTTCGCCTCGCGAAGTCTCGTACATGGCTTCATCAAGTATCGCCACCGCTGTGTCAATATCCTCTGCCCCGATGATGAGCGGTGGAATAAACCGGAGGATGTTGCCGTTTGTGCAGTTGATTAAAAGCCCCTTATTAAGGCATTTTAAAACGATCTCGTCTCCGGCGGTATGCAATTCCACGGCTGTAATCAGCCCCCTGCCCCGGACGGTTTTTATTGCTTTATGCTTCGATTTTAATTGCTTAAGTTTTTCTATAAAATAGAGCCCCATTTTACGGCAGTTTTCGAGAATGCCTTCATTCAAGAGCATCTCTAGAGTGGCGCATGCGGCCGCCATAGCGAGGGGATTGCCGCCGAAGGTTGAGGCATGACTGCCCGGCACGAATGCAGAGGCAACCTTTTCCGTGGCCAGCATGGCGCCTACGGGGAAACCGTTCCCTAAAGCCTTGGCCATGGTAAGAATGTCCGGTTTAATGCCTGAGCTTTCATAAGCGAAAAGTTCTCCCGTACGTCCCATGCCTGTCTGAACCTCGTCCAGGATCAACAATATTCCATATTTGTCGCAGATTCTCCTTACCTCCCGCAGATAACCTTCATCGGGAATGACAACCCCCCCTTCTCCCTGTATGGGTTCCAGCATAACACCGCAGGTATTGTCGGTAATCGCCCCTTCCAGGGCATAGGGATCGTTAAAGGACACAAAGCGGAATCCTTCAGGCAACGGTTCAAATCCTTTGTGAAATTTCTCCTGTCCAGTGGCGGCAACAGTGGCTAAGGTACGGCCATGAAATGAGTTAAGCATGGTAATAAGCTCATACTTGTGGCCTCCAGTATTATTATGGCTGTATTTTCTCGCAAGCTTTATGGCCGCTTCATTGGCTTCAGCGCCGCTATTGCAGAAAAAAACCCTGTCCGCAAAGGAATTATGCACCAGGATTTTTGCGAGGCGAATCTGAGGCTCCTGATAATATAGATTAGACACATGGGTCAGATTTTCCAGTTGTTTTGCGATTGCCTCTATAACGTGCGGATGGGAATGACCAAGGCTGCAAACAGCGATACCCGCCACTAAGTCGAGGTATTCTTTTCCCGTAATGTCCCACACCCTCGCTCCCGCACCTTTAACCAGCACGATAGGGAACCTTTTGTAAGTCCCCATAATGAGTTTATCGGCCAGTTGAATTAATTCTTCCTGTGTTTGCATTTTTTTATATCCTGACTAACCCCCATGCCCGGTGGTGAGCGCTATGAAGCCTGATCTTAAACTATTTCCGTACCGATCCCGCTGTCAGTGAACATTTCGAGAAGGATGGCATGCTTCAGCCGACCGTCAATAATATGGGTCTTTTTTACACCGCCTCTCAATGCCTTAAGACAGCATTTTACCTTGGGAAACATTCCGCCATCAATAACGCCTGATTGGATCATTGCCTCCGCATCAGAATTATTTATGGTGTTCATCAATACGCCCCCCCGGTCCAGAACTCCATGAACGTCAGTCAAGAGGATTAATTTTTCCGCCTTAAGGGCGGCAGCAACAGCGCCTGCGACAAGATCCGCATTGATATTATAGGTTTCTCCCTGTTCACCCACACCGGTGGGTGCTATAACCGGGATGAAGCCCTCCTTTTCCAGGGACAGGAGCAGACCAGCGTTGATACTTTTTACCTTGCCTACTAATCCTACATCAATAATCTCCGGTGGCGTATCCCTCGCCTTTTCGGCGCTTAATAAATACTTTTCCGCTATCGTCAGGCCTCCATCCTTACCGGATAGCCCCACCGCCTTGCCGCCATGCCTGTTGATGAGACCGGTGATCTCCTTGTTGACTTTACCCACAAGAACCATCTCCACGATGTCCATTGTTTCTTCGTCGGTAACCCGCATACCCCGAATAAATTTAGATTCTTTCCCAATTTTCTTAAGAAAGGTTCCTATTTGCGGCCCGCCGCCGTGGACCACTACGGGGTTAATGCCGATATACTTCATCATTACTATATCCCGGGCAAAAAGGTCCTTCAACTCTTCGTCAATCATGGCATGGCCGCCATATTTAATGACGATTGTTTTATTATAAAAACGTCGGATATAGGGAAGCGCCTCCAGCAGAACATCCGCCCGCTCCATAGACTGTTTTACGTCATGCATTATGATTTCTCGCTTTTAAATATGACAGTCTTTTGGCTACAGTATGTAGCGACTCAGGTCCTCGTCCTCTACAATTTTGCTTAGCTTTTCAATCACATACTGGGCATCAATGACCACTTCCGTATCTTTGAGATCGGGGGCGTTGAAGGAAACTTCATCAAGCAGGGTTTCCATAACCGTATAAAGCCTTCGGGCGCCGATATTTTCCGTCTTTTCGTTGACTATGGCTGCCACATCGGCGATTTCTGCTATTGCGTCTTCCTTTAATATAACCTTTACCCCCTCTGTTGCCAGCATCTCTGTATATTGCTTGATCAATGCATTGCTGGGCTCCGTGAGGATCCTGATGAATTCCTCTTTGCCCAGGGAGTCCAGCTCGACCCGAATAGGGAAACGTCCCTGAAGTTCCGGAATCAGGTCGGAAGGTTTTGAGGCGGTGAAGGCCCCCGCCGCAATAAAAAGTATATGGTCTGTCTTCACCATGCCGTAACGCGTGTTCACATTTGAACCCTCCACTACGGGCAGGAGATCACGCTGGACGCCTTCGCGTGACACATCGGGACCGTGAGCCGAATCGCTTCCCACAATCTTATCTACTTCGTCTAAAAAGATGATGCCGGACTGCTCAACCCTCTCCACGGCAGTTTTAGTAACTTTTTCCATGTCCACAAGCTTCTGCGCCTCTTCCTGAGCTAAAATATCGCGCGCCTCAGGCACCTTAATCCTTTTTAAGCTTTTCTTTTGGGGAAAGATATTGCCGAACATTTCTTTGATGTTAAGCCCCATATCCTCAACGCCTGAGGAACTAAAAATCTCAATCATCGGCATACTGCGCGAATCCGTTACCTCAAGATCCACGAAGCGATTGTCCAGTTTTCCTTCGCGAAGAAGCCGGCGCATTTTTTCGCGAGTATTGTTCTGCTGCAGAGGCGGCATGATGTTTTCATCGCTTTCATTTTCGCCGATCATCTCGCTTACTTTTTTTTCCACCGGTCGGGGCGGAAGAAGTATATCAAGGAGCCTTTCCTCGGCTATCTCAGCCGACCTGGGTTTTACGTTTTCCTGTTCCTCCAATTTAACCATGTTTACGGCAAGCTCCATAAGATCACGGATCATGGATTCCACGTCCCTGCCGACATAGCCGACTTCTGTAAACTTCGAGGCCTCGATCTTTAGAAATGGCGAGTTATCAAGTTTGGCAAGTCGCCGGGCAATTTCCGTTTTACCCACACCTGTGGGGCCAATCATGATTATGTTCTTTGGAGATATTTCTTCGGCCAGTTCCTTGGGAAGATTCTGGCGGCGCCAGCGACTTCTCAGAGCAATGGCAACCGCCCGCTTCGCTTCCGCTTGGCCGATTATATGCTTATCCAGCCTTTCCACAATTTCCTTGGGCGTTAACTCGTTTTGCGACATAGAAACTCTTTACCCTCTCAATTATAAAATAACTTCCTGCATCGTGATTTTAGACCGCACTGTCCACTTCTTCAATGGTGATCTGATCGTTCGTATAAATACAAATTTCAGAAGCTATTTTTAACGCCTCTCTCGCAATTTCGGAGGCAGCTAAGTCTGAATGTCTTATCAGAGCTCGTGCGGCTGATAAGGCATAAGGACCGCCCGTTCCGATGGCCATGACTTGATCATCCGATTCTATTACATCCCCGCTCCCCGATATTATAAGAAATGAATCCTTGCTGACGGCAATCATCAATGCTTCCAGGTGTCTTAAAACCCTGTCGGTTCGCCAGTCTTTGGTCAGTTCCACGGCGGCCCGGACAAGATTGCCGTTATACTGTTCCAGCTTCTGGTCAAAGCGGTCAAAAAGGGTAAAAGCATCGGCTGTGGCGCCGGCAAACCCGACAATCACATCATTATGGTAAAGCCTGCGCACCTTCCTGGCATGGTGTTTCATAATAGTTGTTTCCATCGTCACCTGGCCATCTCCTGCTACCACTACCTTACCCTTATGACGTACGGCCAGGATTGTGGTTCCTTTAATTTTCATTCCTTCCTCCTGTGGGCTTTCGGATGGGCTTTATCGTACACCTCCATGAGCCTGCTTATACTGACGGAAGTATATTTTTGCGTCGTCGAGAGACTTTCATGTCCGAGAAGTTCCTGGATGGCACGCAGATCCGCGCCCGCATCCATCATGTGCGTAGCAAAAGAATGTCTCAGGGCATGCGGGTTGATCTTGCGACCAATTCCGCTCCTTTGCACTACCCGATCCGCCACTCTGGCAACGCTTCTTGCGGTCAGGCGGCCACCATTATAATTAAGAAAGAGAGGGCTATCACTATCCAGATGGTTTTTCAACAGATTATCCCGTCTTTTTAAGTAGCTTTGAATGGATGAAAGCGCCGGCCCTCCCACCGGAACTATACGATCCTTTCTACCTTTCCCCCGTATTTTTATCAATCCCTGAGGAAAGTTAATATCTTCTATGTTCAACCCGGCAAGTTCGCTAAGTCTTATGCCAGTCGAATAAAACAACTCCAATATAGCCCTGTCTCTCATCTGAAGAGGTTCATCCTTAAATTCAACATTCAAGACCGTAAAAATTTCATCGACCGAAAGGACGTTCGGTATATATTTCTCAGGCTTAGGCGCGTGGACAAGTTCAGCCGGATTGGCACTTACCCTGCCCTCGCGCAACAGGTATTTGAAAAAGGCGCGGATGGCCGCCATTTTTCTGGAAATGGTGACTTTCTTTACCTTCTCGCGATGAAGCGACCGTATAAAGCCTCTTACCAGCATCTGATCGACCTCGGCAACGCCTGGAGCGCACTCTGTTTGGGATTTGCCGTCAGTCTCCAGGTAGATTCGGAATTGCCTTAAATCGCTTAGGTAGCTCCTTCTTGTATGGTAAGAAAGGTTTCTTTCGACCTCCAAATGAACACCGAAATCTTTAATATCTTTTTCCATGCCATGTTTAAAAAATCTATAGCGCATGAGGCATGGCGCAGGGCTTTTTTAACGCGCTCAGTGCAATGCGCTATAATAATCTACATCTTATATTTTCCAAAATCCTCTGGGGAAAGATTTTCCAGAAATTCTCTTAACTTCTCCTTCTTGAAATTATCCAGATCTGTAATTTTTGTGCCAAATTCTATATCTCTTGATTTATTGATTACTTTCTCATCCACGAAAATAGGAGAATTAGAACGCAAGGCTATGGCAATCGCATCACTGGGACGAGCATCGATAACGAAAGTCCTGCCCTCTTTATGCAGGTAAATATTTGCAAAAAAAGTATTGTTCCTCAGGTCATTTATCTCTACCCTTGTTACTGTTACTTCTATTGAACGCAATATTTCATTGATAAGATCATGTGTCATGGGGCGGGAAAAGGCAATTTTTTCCAATTCCGTGGCGATGGCGCTGGCTTCAAAAAGGCCGATCCAGATTGGTATAGCCTTTTTTTCTTCAATATCTTTAAGAATTACAATCGGCGTATTGGTAAGAGGATCAATCGTTAAACCGGATACCTTAACCTCTATCAGCATCAGTCAATCTCCTTTTATTATTTGCAGCTCGCCATGAAGCGAATGCTGGTAACCTTCCGTTATAACGAGAGGGGTAGTTTTACCGATAAGCTCCAAGCCGCCTTTAAAGTTTACGATCTTGTTCGTGCGTGTTCTTCCCATTGCCTCACGGGGGGAACTTTTACTTCGACCTTCCACCAAAACATCCACCACCCGTCCTGCCATTGCCTTATTCTTTTCCAGCGTATGTTTTTGCTGGAGGAACTGAATAATTCGCAATCTTTCAGACTTGACAGGTTCGCTTACCCTATGATTGAGCTTCGCTGCGGCTGTCCCCTCGCGTTCCGAATACTTAAAAGAAAACAACTTATCAAACTTGATTTCCTCCACCAAGTCAATAGTTTCTTGAAAATCATCATCCGTTTCTCCCGGGAAACCTACTATAATATCTGATGTAATACTAACATCAGGGCAGACATCTCTCAATTGCGTCACCTTGCCCAGATAGTCTTTTTTTGTATACCCCCGATTCATAGCTTTAAGCATACGATCTGAGCCGGACTGAACCGGAAGATGGATATGTTCGCATAATTTGTCAATCTCCGTAAAAGAGTGGATCAATGATGGCGACAAGTCTTTGGGATGGGATGTCGTAAATCTTATCCTTTCAATAGTATCTATCTCAGCAATTTTTCGTAAGAGCCCCACAAAATCCGATCCGTTACCTGCAGTATTTCCATAAGAGTTCACATTCTGCCCAAGGAGCGTAACTTCCTTGATTCCGTGCGATGCAAGGGATTCAATTTCGCTGATGATGTCCTCTAACTTCCGGCTTTCCTCAGGCCCTCTAAGATAAGGGACCACACAGTAGGAGCAATAATTATTACACCCCTGCATGATGGTCACATAGGCGCTTACCTGGCCATTCCGCGGCAAAGCATGTATACCTATGGATCTGCTGGCTCCATGGAAAGCCGTCTCGACTACCGGCAATGAGGTCTTCTCGACGGTATTGATCAGCTCGGGAAGCCGGTGAATATTATTGGTTCCAAAAACCAGGTCAAGGTTGGGAGCTTTCTTGAGAAACTTTGCTCCCCACTGCTTAGCAAGACATCCACCAACCCCTATAATCAGTAGAGGATTCCTACGCTTAATATCACTAAATCGCCCAAGTTGACTATATACCTTTTGAGCGGCCTTTTCTCTTATGCTGCAAGTATTCAGGATAATCATATCCGCTTCCTGGGCATCACCCGTGCATTCGTGGCCCGCTTCCCTGAGCACCACATCGATCTGCTCGGAATCATGGACGTTCATCTGGCAGCCGAACGTTTGAATGTAATATTTTTTTCCCAACCCGTTCCGGTATCCTGAGGTTTACTTGTTATGAGGGATTGATGTTTGGCGGTAAAACAATCTCCTTATCCCTCTTGAAGATATCGCATCGAAATTTTACCGAAGTCAGCAACTCTCAAATCTTTTGTTTCATCCTTAGTATATGGAAAATCTATAGTCAATAGAATATTATATGAAAATCCCCCCGCCCCCCTTTTCTGTCTGACATGAAAGATTTGTCTTGATTATTTTTTTCCAACTGTCTGAGGATTGTATAGAAGGCGCCGGGATAGGGCAATTAAGCACTTAAATGGGAGGCCAAAGGGAAAACTTATTTATCAGGGTTTGCTACATTTTTTGCGAGCTGTTTTTTTGTCTCTTCAATAATAAAATGTACCTTGTAATCAAGCCCAAGATGGGAATAATTTTTTAATATGTTCTCAAAACGTCTCATGGCGGCCTTGTACTTTTTCATCTTAAAATACATTTCCCCGACATAATAGTCATGCTCGGCAATTCTTTTTTTACATTCCCTTACGTTCTTTTCTGCGAGGAATGAGAATTTACTTGAGGGAAAACGGGCGATAAGTTTTTCAAATTCTGATAGAGCTTTCCATGTCTCCGTTTGATCCCTGTCTATTGTTAACAACTGCTTATAATGGCACATTCCAATTTGATGCATTACGTAGGGTATATCTTCGTTAGACGGATGGAGATTCACAAAATCATTATAGGCCGTTTCCGCACTACCGTATTCTTCCATGCTGAACCGGGTATCGGCAATCCCCATTTCGGCACGTATCGCCAGGTCACTAAGAGGGTATTCATCCTTCAACCTTTGAAAACTTTCTACCGCTTTTTCGTAGCTGCCTTTCTGATAGTAATCATATCCTATTTTATAAAGGGTTTCAGGATTACTCTTAGACGTATCCTTACTTTTCCACCAGGCACAGCCCGAGATGGCAAAGATGATCGCTGCAAATAGAAGTAATTTTTTAGATAACACACTCAATTCCTTTAGCATTTGTTTGATAACTCAATAGCGGACTGATCATCACTTCAAGAAATATGCGTAATTATAACGCCTTATTTATAAACTCTTCAAGACGTTCTTTGGGCACCAGGCCTATGATCGTATCAAATACCTTCCCTTCCTTGAAAATGATTAGAGTGGGAATGCTTCTTACACCATAAGTCGAAGCCGCATTGCGACTTTCGTCCACATTGAGCTTTGCGATGACGACCCTATCTTTGTAAGTTTCGGCAAGTTCCTCAATAACAGGCCCAATTGCCTTACAGGGACCGCACCAGGGGGCCCAGAAATCGACAAGTACGGGTTTTGTCGATTTGCTTATTTTTTCCTCATAATTGCTGTCGTTCAAATGTAATAAATGCTCGCCCGCTGCCATAACAACCTCCCTTTTCAGATGTGGTGCAAGTATGGCATAGGAAAGCCTGAGATGTCAAACCCTATTTACCTACTCACGCATCACAAGCGGCGTTTGAACTTATTCCCGTTAACGTATCTAACTCACCTCTCGGAGAAGTGATTAATATTTCAGTTACCGCAAGTGTAGCTATATCATTAAATCTACTATATTTTGCATCATCAAGCGGTAACATATCCATAACCCTGGAAAAAATATTCTCTACTAAAGCTTCCCTATCGTGATCCTTAAGTCTTATCCCGAAACGTATCTTTTTGCGATCTCCAGTACTCAGGCGATTGATTAGATTTTTGGTTGTCAATATTGCCCCATAACGCGCTAAATCAGAGAGACGGCCGGCATGATTAACTGAATCGCCGAGGGCAGTGAATTCGATATTGGGAGCTGAAGAAATGGTGCCGAAAAATTCCTGTCCCTCATTAATGCCTATATTAAGATAAAGGTCGTTTAACCAGCCTTTTCGTATTTTCCACTCCAAATCTAATTCTTTAATCTTTTGTCTTAACTCAATTGCGCAATATATCGAATTTACGATATAACTATTATCATTATCCTTGAAAAAATAGTACACTATGCCATCGCCCACTTGTTTACCATAGGTGCCGTAATACTTTTCAAAAATTTGATTCATACACTTCCAGATATCTCTTATTAAGTCAAAATACTCCTCGGGTGGCAGTTCTGCACAAATGCGACTTGAATCCTGCAAACCAGCAACAAGGACACAGAAAGAAACAAGCGACGGCATGCGTTGTTTCATCAGTTCACTAATTATTTTTTCTCGATGCGATAGTAGTTCAGGTCTGCTATCACTTTTTGTAGTATGCTCTGAAAGCTCCTTAATTATAGACTCCATAGACACCCCCTCCCTCTTCATTCTTCTGATCTTTTCTATTCGATTTATTACGTCCTGTGGAAAATAACCGATTCGTTTTACGCGGAGATTCAGATCATCCGCTGCCCTAACCAGCGGTCTGGGGATGATACCGTCTTTAATGTAATTGTTCAATGTGGCCCGCGATATACCTGTTTTTTTTAATAATTCCTTACTGGTAATCAATGAAGTATCCGCATTGTCCGGTTTATTCATAGATCAGCACCTCGCTTCTATTTATACTGTCTAAATAGACAGATGGTAAATAGGACATTCATCACTTATACAATCCAATTATATAGGAGAAGAAGCATAAAGTCCATGGCAAGCTTCATCGCCATCAATTCGTCTGTAGATTTCATTGGAAATATGGTAGAAAAAGGAACGAGCAACAAGCAATGAAACATCTCACATCAGTTCATTAATTTCAGATAACATAATTTTTTTCGGGGCTTACATATGCTTGGAATAATCTCGGGAAATGTTTCACTTATTAAAAGCAAGCGGTTTAAAAATATTCAACAGATCGTAAAAGTAAACGAGTTCGGCAAGGCCATTGTTCTGTTATCCGATACAATAGCCTTTATACTTCGCCACGGAAATGATCCCGGCCATTACATCCTCCCTCATCTGATAAATCATCGGGCAAACTTGAAGGCGCTGCATGATATAGGCGTTTCTGAAGTTATCGGTATCAATTCCACAGGCTCGTTGTCAAAAGATCTGAAACCTGGCGCTATTGTCATTCCCAATGATTTTATCATGCTCTCCCCCTACCCTTCCATATATGTCAATATACCGGCGCACATTACGCCAAGCTTGAACAGGACGATTCGGAAACGTTTTCTTGAAGCTGCTCTCGAATCCGGCATTGAGGTTGTAGATGGCGGCATTTACTGGCAAACCAGCGGCCCCAGATTAGAAACACGTGCAGAAATCACGATGCTGTCAAAATTCGCCGATGTCGTGGGTATGACGATGGCAAGCGAAGCGATTATCGCCAACGAACTGGAGCTGCCCTATGCCTCTATTTGTTCCGTAGACAATTATGCTCATGGTATCGGCGGGCAGGAACTTACTGTGAAGGACATATCGTTCCATGCACGCAGCAGCGGGAAAATAATCCTCCGCATTCTTTCCAGATATATCGAAAAGAGAGTGATCAGCAACTGAAAATCGATGTTTGTGGTTCATCCGTATGGTTTATCGGAGGGCACTACCTTGTTTGTTAAAGTGCTTCCTTAGTATTAAAAAGCGCCTAACTGGCATGAATTGATCTTGATTCCTAAGGCTTCACAGGCTGAAGCGACGCTAATTTTTGGCACGCTAAGGGCTATCGCTATTTTCCAGGCTGAATCACAGGAAAGATTGCCCTTTGCCAGGTTGTTTCTGATTGCTTCCTCAAGACTTGAATCAATAGATTCAGACGGCAATACTATTTTTTTTGATGGATGATAGCCAAATAGGCCTAACTGACATTTAGTTATGGAAATTTCCATAATATCGAGGGCAGTGCCGACCCTGGGCAGCGGTTTATGGAGCGTTGCGGCAATATCTTCCGCCTCGAGGCAGGGAAGTTCGCCGTTTATCACCCTCCCGGTAACCGCTTCCTTTATTTCCGGATCAGCTACACCAGCCGTCTTTTCCCTGTATTTACCCTTTTGAGATTTCATTTTCCTACCTCCTATGGAAAATCAGTAAAGCTTCTTTACCGCCTCTTTTATCCGCTCCACGCCTTCCACGATTTGTTCCAATGAGATGGCGTAGGAGAGTCTGATATAATCGTCCTGTCCGAATTCACTGCCGGGAACTACGGCCACATTTGCCTTTTCCAGGAGATAGCCGGAAAGATCTGAAGAATTGGCGATTACCTTACCCTCGTAGGAACGCCCGTAAAAGGAAGAAAAATCGGGAAATACGTAAAACGCACCTTGGGGAATAAGGCAACACACTCCCGGTATCCCGTTCAGTTCATGAACTATCCGGTTTCGTCTTATTTCAAATTCCATTACCATTGCTGTTACGCTTTCCTGAGGGCCGTTTAGAGCTTCGACGGCGGCTTTCTGGGCAATTGATGTAGGATTTGAGGTATTCTGACTTTGCAGTTTGGTTACGGCGGCAATGATATCTTCCGGACCTGCCGCGTAACCTATACGCCATCCTGTCATGGCATAGGTCTTGGAAACACCGTTTACTACAACGGTGTTTTTTTTCATTTCTTCACTCAATGAAGCCATGCAGGTAAAATTTAAGCCGTCATAAATAATCTTCTCGTAAATGTCATCCGAGATAACCAATATGCCCCTTTCCGACAGGGCGGCAGCCAGCCTTTCCAGCTCTTTTTTCGTATATGTAACACCGGCAGGATTGGAAGGGCTGTTCATGATAAAGGCCTTAGTGCGGCCTGTTATGGCATCTGCCAGTTGTTCAGGCTTTAGCTTAAATCCTTCCGAGGCGCCTGTCTCCACAACAACAGGTTTGGCTCCCGAAAGAACGATAATATCGATGTAGGAAACCCAGTAAGGAGAAGGGATAAGAACTTCATCACCCTCATCAAAAAGCACTTGGGCAAGGTTGTAAAGGCTGTGCTTGGCGCCACAGGAAACGACGATCTCCGATCGTTTATAACTTAAATCGTTATCTCGCTTCAGCTTGTTGATTGCAGCATCCTTGAGTTCATCAATACCGCCGACGGACGTATATTTTGTAAATCCCGCATTGATCGCGTTGATCGCCGCTCTTTTGATGTTATCCGGCGTATCAAAGTCCGGTTCGCCGGCCCCAAAACCTATGACATCACGACCTTCAGCGCGCATTGCATTGGCCTTCGCTGTAATGGCCAGCGTAGGCGACGGTCTGATTTTCGATATTCGTGCGGATAATTGCACAATTTACCCCCCATTTAATTTGGCATACTTTGCCTGTAGCTGCCGATAAACTATTTCCGGTACCATGCCTTTCACAGATCCGCCATGGGTTGCCGCCTCCTTTATGATACTGGAGCTTGTATAAAACCACTTAAAGCCGGCCATGAGAAAAACCGTTTCCACATCCCGGCTCAATCTGCGATTCATAAGCGCCATCTGAAATTCGTATTCAAAATCCGATAGAGCTCTCAATCCGCGAAAAATTATGTTTGCCTCGCACTGTTTGAGGTAGTCCACCAGCAGGCCGGGGTAGCTGTCAACCTTAACCTTTTCGTTGTCTTTGTAAATCTCCCTGATCATTTCTAATCTCTCTTCAACGGAAAAAAATGATGCTTTGTTGGGGTTTGTAGCAATAAGGATGATAATTTCATCAAACATTTTCAGTCCGCGCTTGACAAGGTCTGTATGGCCATTAGTAATCGGATCGAATGAACCTGGATATACGGCTAATCTTTTCATAACATGTTTTCCGTTCCTTTATCTATGTATTTTAAGAAAGACAATATCGTATCACCATATCTTCTCTGATCTGTTAAGATAAGCTCTTTCGCCAGTCCCGGCCTCAAAGCTTCCCTCGAAGAATGCTGGATAATCAGCAAACTATCTTCCGAAAATAATTTTCCGTTTGCAAAATAACATAGCGTTTCTTCAACCCGGCCTTCTTCGTAAGGCGGATCAGCAAAAATAATATCAAATTGCGCCCTGTTCTTCTGAAGAATCTGAAGGGCTTTCTTTACCTCCATGTCCATAATTTCATATCTTCCATCAACTCGGCATTGCAAAAGGTTTTTTTTTATAAACTGGGAGAGCGCACGATTATTTTCAATAAATACGGCCCATGAAGCTCCTCGGCTGAGGGCCTCTATGCCGATATTACCCGAACCTGCAAAGACGTCCAGGAAGGTTTTACCCTTGACAGACGATAATATATTAAATAATGCCTCCTTAACGCTGTCCGATGTCGGTCTAACTTTGGTCCTTACAGGAACACGTAAAGACCTCCCCTTCGCATCGCCGCCGATTATCCTCATAGATAGTCTTTAATCAGTATTTCGGCAATCTGCACGGCATTAAGGGCCGCGCCTTTTCTCAGATTGTCAGCCACAACCCACATATTGATGCCGTTGGCGATCGATTCGTCTTCCCTGATCCTCCCCACAAAAGTAGCATCTTTGCCGGCGGCCAGGACTGCCATGGGGTACTGCAGTAAATCCGGATCATCAATAACCGTTACACCGGGCGAGCGAGATAAAAGCTGTTTAACCTCCTGCGCGGTAATCTTTGTTTCCGTCTCAATATTTACCGACTCGGAATGCCCGTAAAATACGGGAACCCGCACTGAAGTCGCCGTTACTCCAATGGATGGGTCGGATAGAATCTTTTTCGTTTCCTTTACCATCTTCATTTCCTCCTTGGTGTAGCCGTTTTCGAGGAATACGTCAATGTGGGGGAGGCAGTTGAAGGCTATCTGATGGGGGTACGCCTGCACCTTAGGTTCCTGACCGCTGAGAATGGCCCCTGTCTGGTCCATCAGCTCCTGAATAGCCCTTTTACCTGTTCCTGATACGGCTTGATAGGTAGAGACAACGATGCGTTTAATCCGCACGAGATCATGAATGGGCTTCAAAGCAACCACCATCTGAATGGTGGAACAGTTAGGGTTGGCAATTATCCCTCGATTTTTAAACATTTTAATGGCTTCTGCGTTTACCTCCGGAACTACAAGTGGTATCTCCGGCGCCATCCTGAAGGCGCTGGTGTTGTCGATTACAACGCAGCCTGCTTTGGCGGCTATCGGTGCAAAGCGCTCGCTGACACTGCCTCCTGCGGAAAAAAGTCCTATATGGATACCTGTGAATGAATCATCCTTAAGGACTTGTACAGTCAGGCTATTACCCTTGTATCTCAGCACCTTCCCCGAGGAACGCTCCGAAGCAAGCAGTTTCAGCTCATTAACCGGGAAAGCTCTCTCTTCTAAAATCTTCATCATTTCATTGCCTACGGCGCCCGTTGCGCCGACAACGGCAACATTCCATTTTTTCATACTTCATTTCCTTGTCTGGTATTATCAATCTTCAATCTTTCTTCATTTTTTTTATTTGTAGCCTTTTTAAAACCTTTAACATACCACCAAATCGGCCCTGAAAAGACATACACAAGTGCAAATGTGAAAAGTGTGATTTGTGGTTCGGCAGCTACAATAATCATAATAATAATAACCAGCACGAAAGACATGAAGGGCTTGCGGGAAAAGAAATTAAGGTCCTTGAAACTGTAATATTTTACATTGCTTACCATGAGCAATGCCAGAGCAATTGTGGCAACCATGACAGAAAGATCATGAAATTTTCCTGTCCCCCCAATATAATAATAAAGAATAATCCCGGTAGCGATGACGGAAGCTGCGCCCGGTATGGGTAGGCCATTAAAAACCCTGCTTTCGGCAAGACCTATCTGGATGTTAAATCTGGCAAGCCTGAGGGCGCCACAAACCACAAACAAAAATGACACCAGCCACCCCCATTTTCCGTATCCGGAAAGTGCCCAGGAATATGCAAGGATGGAAGGGGCGACACCAAAGGTTATAAGATCGGCAAGAGAATCATACTCGGCGCCAAACTTGCTCATGGTATTGGTCATCCTCGCAATTCTACCATCAAGACCATCGAGCACAACGGCGTAGACAATAACAGAGGCAGCAAGACTGAAATCTTCCTTCACGGAGGCAAGTATCGAATAAAACCCACAAAATAGACTGGCCGTGGTTAAAATATTCGGTAACAGGTAAACGCCTCTTTTTCGCTGGCTCCTCCTGGGAATCGTGTCACTTTTCACGGTAAAGCTCCTAAGACTGTCTCCCCAGCCTTAACTCTATCGCCTATCTTTACTATAATAATCGACTCAAGAGGCAGGTAAACATCAAGGCGCGAACCAAAGCGTATGAGACCAAATCTGTTTCCTCTTTCCACGCGCATGCCCTCTTTTATCCAACACACAATTCTTCTGGCTATCAATCCTGCAATCTGTACCGTTAATATCTCCCGCCCTTCCTCAGTGATAATTACTATAGCGTTTTGTTCATTAAGTGAGGAAGCCTTGTCAAGGTTTGCAGAAATGAATCTGCCCTTTTTATAACGGATCGCCTTTACCGTGCCGGAATAGGGTATCCTGTTTACATGGACGTCAAAAAGATTCATGAAGATGCTAATTTTAATAAAAGCCCCCTGAAGGAGATCATCCTCATGCACGTTTACAACCCTGATAACCTTGCCGTCAGCAGGTGATACTACTACCCCTTTTTCTTCCGGAGTCTTTATTTCGGGGTTCCGAAAAAACCAGGTGACAAATAATGTGACAAAAAAAGCAATCAAGGCCGCCTTGTGAAAACCGAGAAATAACGCCAAGAATGTTAATATAATCAGGGGGATGATAAATGGAAAACCTTCGGAAGCAATAATGCTTATATGATTTTTCATAACTTGGCATTCTCCCCTTTATCACGGGAGCTCTAATCAGGAGGCTAAAAGGTCAAAACTCAGACTATTTATAATTCCGCCTTATATGAATTGCTGCAGGTTGTCAACATTTCCTTCCCTTGCCCGAAATGATCTGGTGCTTACTTTCAGCGTCAGAAAGCCGAAAATAGCGGGGTGTAAAGGTAGTCGCGTCTAATATTTCCCCATTTTGAAATTTGCCGATCCCCAGTGCTCCCACCACGCTGGCTCTTATATAACAGCAATAAGGGGGCGCAATGCACGCCGCGGGCAGCACTTTTTTAATGAGATCAGCATATTTAAGCGCCCCCGATCCTAAGAAAACAGCGTCTTCCTCTAAGTCAGCAAGAAGGGAGTCCAAATCAGCAAGCTGTTCCTCGCCTATCATTTCGGGAAGGACATCAGCCTTGATTGCATAAAGAGCAGTATAAACCTGCCCCCTCTTGGCATCCAGCATAGGGCGAACATTAGCGGAAGATGCGCCGATATTAGCGGCGAGCGCTTCCAGTGTTGATAATCCCACGACCCGTTTGCCAGTCGCTATAGCCAATCCTTTTACCGTAGCCGCACCGATGCGCGATCCGGTAAAAGAACCCGGTCCCGTGGTGCAGGCAAACAAATCCGTTGCTTCTATAGTTTCTCCCGTAATATCATAAATATGCTTAATGGCCGGCAGCAAGTGTAGTGAATGATTAACGCCCGTATTGATAAAAACTTCCGCACGCGTTTCCCCTCCTTCAAGCAGAGCTACGCTGAGCGTTTCACCGGTCGTATCTGTAGCTAAAACCTGCATGATTATCCGTTAAATAATTTGCCAAAATCATGGATGAATCTCAGATTTAATCTATCCAGATCCATCCATAATACGAAGATCATCAATAAAATCAGCAACACAAACCCCGCCTGCTGCGCCCTTTCTCTCCATTTGATATTGATTTCCCTTCCTATGACAGCCTCAACAAGGTAAAACAGCAGGTGACCCCCATCGAGAACAGGGATGGGCAGGAGATTAAGAACCGCCAGGTTAATGCTGAGGATGGCCATGAATAAAATATAAGGTATTATGCCTTCCTTAAGCTGAGCGCTTGCCAGTTGGGCGATCATAATCGGCCCTCCCAGGTTTTTTGGGGAAATTCTTCCCTGGAACATCTTGATGATGCTCATAACGGTAAGTTTGCTTATAACCCATGTCTGATTGATCCCCTCCTGCAAGGCAGAGAAAGGATTAAGTCTTTCAGTTGTGGTTTCCATGGAGGGAGAAATGCCGATTCTGTAAGACTTGACTTCTTCGCCAAAGATGTTTTTAACTTTGAATATTTCCGGTTTTACGAGAGCGTTCTGTAATTCGCCATTCCTTTTTATGGTTATGCTGAGGATACGGCCGTTGCTGTTTTTGATGATCTCGGCCATGTCCTTCCAGAGGCGGACCTGTTTGCCGTCAATGGCCGTAAGAACATCCCCTTTTTGCAGTGCTGCCTTAGAGGCCGAAGAACCCTCCTGCACAGCGCCAATTTTTGATATTAAAGACGGAACGCCCCAGACATTCACGAAGGTAAAGATCACAATAGCAAGAATAAAATTAAATGCCGGTCCCGTGGCAACTATACCCATCCTTTTCCATACGCTCTGGCCGATGAATGAACGCTTTTTATCATCATCTGACAATATATCCTCTTCTGATTCACCAAGAAGTTTCACATAGCCGCCAAGGGGTACTAAAGAGATAAGATACTCCGTTTCCTCGATTTTTTTACCAATCAGACGGGGGCCGAAGCCCAGCGAAAATTTCATGACACCCACACCGGCATACTTCGCCACAAGAAAATGGCCGAGCTCATGGACAAAAATGAGAATGCCCAGCAAAACAATAACCGACAAAATATTTACCAAGTCTTTCTTCCTCCCCTAAAGCAAAATCTCTATATTCACATCTGTTATTTCATCATTTTGTTGATAAATTCATGGCCTATTTCTCTTGCCCATATATCAGCCCTGAGAACATCCTCTACCGCAACTATTTTATCTATGGAATGCCTCGATAAAGCCGCTTCAATGACATCGGTTATCTGAGGGAAAGGGATCCTCTTTTCGATAAATGCCTGCACGGCTACTTCGTTGGCCGCATTTAAAACAGCGGGCATGGTACCACCCTGTCTTCCTGCCTCATAGGCAAGCCTCATATTGGGAAATTTATCAAAATCCGGCGGAAAGAATTCCAGAGGACCGGCGGTCAGCAAATTCAGGGGTGCGTTCATAGATGGCATTCTTTCCGGGAACGACAGGGCATAGGCAATGGGCAGCTTCATATCAGGTATGCCTAATTGGGCTATCATCGAACCGTCAATGTATTCCACTAATGAATGGACGATGCTTCGAGGGTGTACGAGGATGTGAATATTGTCCAGCTCAACATCAAACAGCCACTTTGCCTCTATAGCCTCCAAGCCTTTGTTCATCATGGATGCCGAATCAATGGTGATTTTATCCCCCATAACCCAGTTCGGATGATTAAATGCCTGGGCCGGGGTGACATTGCGCAATTCCTCCGTCGGCAAATGAAAAAAAGGACCGCCGGATGCCGTGAGTATAATCCTCCTGACGTCTTGCCGCCGATGCCCCAAAAGGCATTGAAAAATTGCGCTGTGCTCGCTGTCTACCGGTAAAATCCTGCTGCCTCGCACTTGCGCCCTCTTAGTTAAAAGTTCGCCCGCCATTACCATTGCTTCCTTGTTGGCAAGGGCGATATCCTTTCCGGCCTCGATTGCCGCCAAGGTCGGCAGAAGTCCCGCAGCGCCTGCCAGAGCGGAAACAACCATGTCCGCCTCATTAGCCGCGGCAACTCTTCTGTACCCGTCGCCGCCGTAAAGAATTTCCGGCTCGCCAGAAGATCCGAGCAAGTCCTGCAATTTTTCGGCAACATTCTCATTTTCCACGGCCACAAGTTGAGGTGCGAATTCCATGATCTGTTTAACCAGCAGCTCCACGTTCCGGCCAGCAGCAAGTGCAACGACTTTGTATTTGTCAGCATTATTCCTTATAATATTCAGAGTATTGACGCCAATAGAACCGGTTGACCCCAAAACAGTCAATTTTTTTATTTTGAACTCTGAATTATGGCTTACGAATTTTGTTTCTTTCATTTTATCACAAAGTGCTGATAGTAAAAGACAAAGGGAACGATAAAGGCGAGGCTGTCAAGCCGGTCTAAAATACCGCCGTGTCCCGGCAAAATGAACCCTGCATCTTTAGCGTCCCCGGCTCTTTTAATTGCCGATTCAAACAAATCACCTAATTGGCACATAATGCCGCCAAAGCCGCCCAAGATAACGGCATGGACAAGAGGCAGATGATTAAAGGCAAACTTTTGGAATAAAACGCCCCCGGCAACGCATCCAATGATTAAACCTGCTGTTCCCGCCACGGTTTTTCCCGGGCTTATAAAGGGTTGTAATTTACGTTTCCCTAAGGTTTTCCCAGTATAAAAGGCAAAGACATCACCGAAAAAAGCCACCGTCAGGGTAAAGAAAACCCAAAGCACGCCTTCAGGTAAAAGGCGAAGAAGAATAAAATAAGACATGAGCAGAGGCATATACATGAATCCAAGAATGACTTTTCCCATTTTGGCAATATCAATCTCCGCTTCCCTTGTCTGTAAGATAAAAATAAGAAAACTAATAAATAAACAACAGGTTATAACTACTGTAACCAGGATGAAATCATTCAGATATAGGGCAAGCGGGATTGCGAAGGCAAAGAAGAACACCTCGCCTTTTTCCCAGGCATTGCCCTTCTTGCCGAAGACTAATCTATTGTATTCCCATACGGCGACCTGTATTACGGCCAGAATAAACACAAAAAATGATTTTTCTGAACTGTATATTATAATAGCAAGAAGGATTGGCGCTGCAATCAAGCCGGTTATCAATCTCTTGAAATGCTGGCTCTTGAAATGCTGGCTCTTGAAATGCTGGTTCATGCCAGGTCAACCCTTTGCAACTGGTTGCTGGTCAAGCCATATCTTCTTTCCCTTTTCTGATAACTGTCAATGGCTTCGAGGAGATCTTTCCGCCCAAAATCCGGCCACAAAACGTCAGTGAAATAAAACTCCGTATAGGCCATTTGCCATAGGAGAAAATTACTCAAACGGAATTCACCGCTCGTTCTGATAAGCAGATCCGGATCAGGCAGCCCGACAGTATCAAGATAGGCGGAAAATTGCTCCTTGGTAATGTCATTATCATCTATCTTACCGAGACGGATATCCCTAATGAGACCATTGATTGCGCCTATAATTTCGTCCCTTGCGCCATAGCTCAAAGCCAAGTTAAGCACCATGCCTTTGTTACGCGCCGTGATTTCCATAACCTCATAAAGGGTTTTCTTTATCGGTTCCTTTAATGATTCCGTGTTGCCGATGGCGGTCAGACGTATGTCGTTATCGACCATTTCCTTAATCTCTGAACGAAGGTAATTTTCCAGCAAATGCATGAGCGCTTCCACTTCCTGGGCCGGACGGATCCAGTTCTCAACGGAAAAAGCGTAAAGAGTGAGGTATTTAATCCCGATTTCACGGCATGTTCTAACGGTATCGCGAACAGCCTCTGCCCCCTTTTGGTGTCCCACAATCCGTCCCAAGGCATGTTTTTGCGCCCAGCGGCCGTTGCCGTCCATAATAATGGCAATGTGAGCGGGGAGTTTTTTTAAGTCCATATCTCTCAAAATAACTAACTCAAGCTGCGGTAAACTTAGCATACGCTACCTGAATTATCAAGCCGAGTTAAATGTGTCTCAAAAAGAAAAGGGGAGCAAAGCTCCCCGCAAGCATCAAAATGCAGCCCTTATATCTCCATTATCTCCTTTTCCTTGGCAACGAGAATCACGTCCGTCTTTTCAATGGACTTATCGGTCAGTTTCTGTACTTTTTCCTGATATGAGAACATTTCATCTTCCGATATTTCATTTTCCTTTTTTAGATTCTTTAATTGTTCATTTGCGTCTCTACGGGCATTTCTCTGTTTGACCTTGCACTCCTCGGCCATTTTCCTTACCACCCGGACTAAATCCTTGCGACGTTCTTCTGTTAAAGGTGGGATAGGTATGCGTACGACTTTGCCGTCACTGGAAGGCATCAAACCCAAGTCAGATTTCTGAATCGCTTTTTCAATAGCGCCGATAAGGCTGATGTCCCAGGGAGAAATCACTATCAGGCGGCTCTCGGGCACGGACATAGTTGCGGCCTGGTTTAAAGGTGTTGCTACTCCGTAATAATCAACTTTAATGCCATCGAGTAGTGCAAGCGAAGCCCTTCCAGTTCTAACCTTGCTCAATGTTTTTTCCAGAGAATGAATCGCCTTCTCCATTTCTTCTTTCAGCTCTTCGATAATCAAATCTCTCATAGCTTATGCACCTAATTACTCACAATAGTTCCAATAGGCTTTCCGCAAATTACCCTTTTTATGTTTCCATCTTGCTGCAGATTAAAAACTACTATGAGAAGCTGATTATCACGGCAAAGCGAAATAGCGGTTGCATCCATAACCTTAAGGTTCCTTGTTAAAATCTCAGTATAGCTGATGCGATCAAATTTTCGGGCGTCCTTATTCACGACCGGATCCTTGTCATAAACGCCATCGACCTTTGTGGCCTTCATGATCACATCAGCCTTTATCTCCATAGCCCTGAGCGATGCGGCTGTATCAGTCGTAAAATAGGGGTTCCCCGTGCCAGCGGCAAAAATCACTACCAGTCCCTTCTCCAAATGATGTATGGCCCTTCTCTGGATATAGGGTTCTGATATCTCTTTCATCTCGATGGCGGATTGAACCCGCGTTGAAACATCTAACTGTTCAAGGGCGCTTTGTAATGCCAGGCTGTTTATCACCGTAGCCAGCATTCCCATGTAATCGGCTGATGTCCTTTCCATGCCGCGGGCATTGGCCTCCAAACCGCGAAAGATATTCCCGCCGCCAACCACAATGCCTAACTGAATTCCAAGATCAATTATTTCTTTGATTTCGGATGCAATAAGACTTACCGCTTCCGCATCGATTCCAAAAGAGTGTTTCCCCATGAGGGCTTCCCCGCTAAGTTTCAAAAGCACCCTCTTGTATATCGGTTGATCCACCTGATACATTCCTGTCCGGACATTAGCATTAACAACGTCCATTAAATACGACTTTACTATCTCCAACTACCTAATTTCGTCGCCTAACTGAAAGCGGGCAAATCTTCTTACTATTATATTTTCTCCTGTTTTAGCCATCATGTCATTTACCAGTGCGTCAATGGTAATATCCGTATTTTTGACGAATTTCTGCTCAAGTAGACAGACGTCTTCGTAGTACTTTTTCAGTTTGCCTTCAATTATTTTCTCCCAGATTTTTTCCGGCTTCTTCTCCTGTAAAGCCTGGCTTCGATATATTTCTTTTTCCCGTTCCAGGGCGTCGGCGGGAATATCTTCCGGTCTGAGATAAAGTGGATTAGCCGCCGCAACGTGCATGGCAAGGTCTTTAGCCAAGTTCTGGAAATCAGCGGTCTTTGCTACGAAATCCGTTTCGCAGTTAAGTTCCACCATAACGCCGATTTTTCCACCCATGTGAATATAAGAAGCAATCGTGCCTTCCTTGGCAGCCTTCGAAGATCTTTTTGTAGCCGCCGCCATGCCTTTTTTTCTCAAATAGTCAATAGCTTTATCAAAATCTCCACCGGATGCCGTAAGTGCCTCTTTGCAATCCATCATCCCGGCGCCCGTTTTATCCCTCAGTTGTTTTACCATCCCCGATGTAATGTCCAACTTATTGAACCTCCTCTCAATTTACATCCGACTCACGCCACACATATGTCTCCGTATCACCGTCTTCTGAAAAGCCATTTTTTGTTTCTACGCTCTCGGGCACGTCAATTTCAGTATCTTTTTCCCTCTCAACCAAGACAGGGGCTTCTTTGTTGCTTTCGGCCTGAATGCGTTCTTCAAAAAGCCTTTTGCCTTCGATAACGGCGTCTGCAAACTTTGAAGCAAACAACCTGATAGCTCTGATGGCGTCATCGTTGCCAGGGATGATATAATCAATGTCATCGGGATCACAATTAGTATCTACCACCGCCACGATGGGAATCTTCAGTTTTCTTGCCTCCTTGACGGCTATCTCTTCCCTTTTTGGATCCACTATGAACAAGCCACCGGGAAAACCCTTAATATCCCTTATGCCACCCAAAACATTTTCAAGCTTATCACGTTCCTTTTGCAACTTTAACACTTCCTTCTTCGGAAAGGCGTTAATGCTTTCGTCTTTAAACATCCGGTCCAGATAATTCAATCTGTCAATGCTTTTCTTAACGGTTGTAAAGTTGGTGATCATCCCGCCCAGCCACCTCTGGTTGACATAGGGCATGCCACACCTCTCCGCTTCTTCGCGAATGGACTCATGGGCCTGCTTCTTGGTGCCTACGAAAAGGAGTTCGCCGCCTTCGGCAACCATTTTAACGACAAAGTTATATGCCGCCTGAAAGAACACCACCGTCTGCTGGAGATCAATGATATAGATGCTGTTCCTCGCCCCGAAAATATAGGGCTTCATTTTAGGATTCCACTTGTTCGTCTGATGACCGAAGTGAACCCCTGCCTCCAATAATAACTTCATAGAAATACTTGCCATAAATTACCCCTCTTCATAGTTGTGTTTTATCCGCCACCCTTTTCATCTTGACGGAAAGCTTCAAATAAGCAACACGCCGCCAATCCAAGGATGTGTGAATTTTGTGCGCATCTAACACAGATAAGGCGAATTATCAAGCTAAAAGACTGACAAAGTCGTCAGGTATGATAATAGCCTCCTTACCAAGGATCAGGCGCTGCACGTTGTTCGCCGTTTCCGGTTCCAGACGACTGTCATAGACCGCATCGGAAATGAATCGGCAAACGTCCGGATGCATCCGCCCGGTGGTCTTGAGGAAGATCCCCCGCTCCGGCGGAATGGTCGCCATGCCGTTCAGAAGGTATTCCAGAGAGGACTCTCCCGATCGACCGGGGTGTATGCCTTGAACGGGTTGCGCAAGCTGCATCTGTCCCCGAGCAGCACGATATTTTTACTGATCGTTGCCATGCGACCAGATTTGAGATGGCAACCTGGCCAGCCTCATCGACGAACAGGTAATCGAAAGCCTGGTTCAGGGGTTCTGCATAAAACAGCCATGCCGTCCCGGCAACGAGCTACCGGCGATCATCATACAAATCCCTATTGCAGGTTGATCAGATCCAGGGTGGTCAGATGTTCGCATTCGAGAAAGTTGACGATATCGGAAGCGGCGTAATAGATCGTGTCTTTAATTTTCTGCATGGGCTTTCATGATTCCTTGACAAATTCACGGATGATCCGTTCGATATCCTCAAGATGCCGGCGCGTGGGGCGGGCCGAATCATCGGGCTTCAACGGCAGGGCGCCCACGCCTTGATAAGGTCCCTTTGCATTGTGCGCGGGATAAACCCTCGAATACTCCCCCGGATAGAGGATATAGGCGCCGGAGACATTCCGTATCGCCTCACGGTAGGTGTGCATCTTGTCGATGTCTTCGTCCTTCCAGGTACTGATCGTTCCATCAGCCCCCTCACCATAGAAACCGCCCCGCTGGCCTTTGAACTTGGCATCGAAGATGAGCATGTCGCCACCTCTCGAAATGACGATATCGGGTCGCAGGGTGTGGGAATAGCTTTCATTTGGGACAATCTTTTCCGGATATTCGGAAGACATAAAACCGGGAGAACCCCGCGATGTCCTATTGAACCACAGGGAAATGCCGCCTTCATACTCGATGCAAATGTCCTGATTTATCTTTTGTTCAAGAGGATCGGTGGAGACAATCGTCCTGCAGGACAGGGATTTATTTATATTATCCAGAATATCCTTCACGACGAAAAAGGACCAGTATTCAAAAAGCGTTGGCGTATCCTTAGTTTCCAGAAGATTTTGAAAATCATCGTTATTGAAATGGCAATGGGTGGCAAGCTGCAGCAGGGAATAGAGGCGATAAAGCTGCCGGTAGCCGTCGCGACATTGCAAGACCTGGGACGCGGCGGGGATGAAGCGCATGGCCCCCACATCGGACCAGAAGGGATCGGATAAAAACAGAGTGAGTCCCCTTTCCATTTTTTCCAGAGAGGTTTCAATATCGGGATTGAGATAACCGAAGCCTTTTCCCTCCAGGGCTTTCGCCAGTCCGTGCAGACGGCGCTGAACCGATTGTAGTAAATGCTTCATGAACCGGTTTTCATTTGTGTCCACCGTATGATACTTTCGTTCTTCCATGGCCTCGGCGGGAAACAACCGCCTTACGGTTCTGTTGAAGATGGCCCGTCCGCAGGCCGTTGAAACCAGGGGATGATCGGGCTTCAGGACGGCAAAACGGTCGGATGCACTGAACAAGTTTACCAGCATCGCGGGTGGAACACTCGTGACTGCATCAATGGTGTTAAGCCGATATTCCCGATAGAACCTGCGGTGAGGATTGGACAGGATCAGGGCGGCAATGCCGTCCAGATTTGGAGATCCGTCCAGGAAGTATTTTTTGAGAAAAAGATATTCCACATAGGCGATATCCTGCCCCGGCCTATCTTTGTGGTATTGCTGTCCGAGCGGATTTGAAAAGCTGAACACCAGATTGGCGTATTTCCCGGCGATATAATCCAGCATCGTCGCGTAAACCGTGTCCGTAATTTTTCTGCTAACGACATAGATAGGTATGGGGCCAATGCGCGTCATGCCAACGGCGTTGCGAAAACCTATTTCAAAAAGCCGATCGGGAAATTCTCGTTGATTGTAATAACTCCCTGCTTTCGGAAAGAATGGGGGAACGCCGTCACCATAAAACTTGATGAAATAGGTCTGCCAGTCCTGAAGAGTGATGGGCGTGCCGTCATGATCAATTGACAATAACACCGATTCGTCGGTCGGAAACAGGGGGCCATCGGCTATGGCCATGCGGAGTTCTGATGAATAAAGGAGAACAGCCATATTACTCGATAAAGCTCGTATAGCCCTGGATTTTCAGGTTCCGGATCATCCTGGCCAGTTTCCGTGCCGATCTGGGGAACGGGGCATCTTCCGGAATATCTTCAGATTCGGGGAGCGACGATTCGTGGGAATCGGTATCTTTGTCTTTACAAAAGGATAGAAGCTTCCCCAGCGGTTCTTCCAGCTTCGCCTGGGTGCCGTGAAACTTGGGAAGGATCTTCTGGAGGATCTGGATATCCAGTGTCTCTTCGAGTTTGAAATCCTGCAGCGTGTCGCTGGCATGCAGGATAAACCGGGCAATTTCATTGACGACGCGATAGCCGAAGTGGAGGTTATGGGGCTGGAGAATCGCCTGAATTTCTATCAGACGTTTACCGACTACCCCGACATCGTTATCCAGTGCCTGGACTCTGGTATAATCGGCCTTGTTGCAGAAAGGCGTTTCCCCCGCTACCGGCAGCAGTTTTTCTCTTACATCCTGTTCCTTCAGCACGCATCCATCAGCGGAAGCAATTCCCTTTTCGTAGTTCACCAGATCCACATCATTGAACTCGATAACATTTGCCCGGTCCAGAACCTTCGGGCTGAACATGTAGGTGGATTCATACACATTGACGGTCCCGGTAAAATAGACATTCGGCGGGATGCAAAGTTTCCGGGGAATCGGAAACCCGTCCTGCGTTTCCGCCTTCGCAACGGAATGCAGATCCAGCGGCTCGCCCTGCAGATTTCCGGCGGTGCGGCTCTCCATGATGCTCAGGAAATCCGAAAAATACTGTTCCACCTTGGCCAGGTTCATCTCGTCGAGGATGACGAAGTAGGGTTTACCGGGATATTTCTCGGCCTCCAGAAGCAGACGCAAAACCGGCGTGGCGTGATATGTCTCGGCGAGGAGATTGTAGTAGCCCAGGAGCCCCCTATTGTCTATCCAGTCGGATCGGACGGGAACGAAGGCATAGCGGCGTTCACGCTCTTCAGGGGTTTTCTCGTCCTGGCACATGTATTCGGCGAAGACCTGCGCGATCTTCGTCTTTCCCGTACCGGAGATCCCGGTCAGGATGACAAAGGGCTTGGTTTTCAGTGATAGAAAATATCGCGTCAGGATTTCACGGGAGAAGAAAACCCCCTTTTCTTCGTAGTAGTCGTAGATATGTTCCATAGTCCCCCACATCTTCACGGTTCGCCTCGACGGGTCATGATAAATCTTCGCCATGTTTCACCTTTATTTCGACCATTCCAACATATTTTTTTTCGTAACTTCCCACCAGCCTGGAATGAGCGTTCGGCCTTCTTTTGCAAAGGAGGTCTCAACGGCAACTTTAAAGGCATCCTCGTGGGCTTCGCCACGGAGGGGTCGTAAAATCTTTATGGCGTCTTCTCGTGATGGGTATTCACCGGAAGATGAACCACGATGAAGTTCTGCCCGAATTCCCTCAAAAGGTTTATTGATGCCATACTTCAATGCCAAGCCCTCATTGACGTCTTTGACAGATACGCCCAATTTTTTATCTTCTGCGAAGTAATTAATAGCACTCTCGATTGTCTTGCCATGTTTCACTGGGGACACGCCATCGCCTACCGCCTTCAGGTACATTCTAACAGCGTTGTGATGACTGTGGAGCCCGGCTCTCTTTGTGTCCAGTCGATAAGTCATGGGGATATCTATCCCCCTGACGTGACAGATCATTACCAATGTAATGCTCTTGGATCCGGACAGTAGCTCCGTGGTGAATTCGCCAGCGTCAACGTTGTTATGTTTATCTACTATTTCCCACCAGATTTTATCATTGGCCGGCCAAGGAGGTGCGGCCCCGCGCGTAACATCTGCTGTTCCCATTTTTCTCGTGCTCTCAATCATCTGTTTTCTCCTTTCACATTTTCAGTTTCCCCTTCTTTGTTTCTGCCTTTCCGAACCATATTTCAATGTTTCTTCTTGTGATTTCCCGCCAATTTGGATCGAGTTGCTTCCCGGCCTTATCGAAATTGACCATAATCTGATCCAGGACAACCTCTCTGCCTATCACCTCATCAGGTGACCTGCGTACCTCCGATTCGGCCTGTTCTATATCGATCCGGGAGGGAATTTCATTTAAGCCAGGATTTTTCCCTATGGCTTTCTCTTGTTGAGGATCCCTGGTAATAAACTTTGGTACACTCATACCCAGTTTTTCCAATTTGGTGGAATATGATTCCAGAATGTGTTTCTTAATATCCTCCATGGGAAGAGTTCTGCTGACCGGTCCTGGTATATAGTACCAGATGGCCTTCCAATCTTCTTTCAGATAACTTTTTTTATCCTTCGGTGGTTGAATGTGTATTTGGAAATTACTTTTTATGGCCAGGAATATAGTAAGTATTTTAGTGCCTTCACAGTCGTGGCCTCTATCGATACAATAACGTATGCTCTTATCGTTTGCCCTGTAACATTTTATAAGATGGTCATTTGCGATGTTATTTATAGATAATAGCCAATTAGATATATCTATGGCTCTTTTTTGTCCCACCGCTTCTGTAATAGTATTTCTAATCATTTTTTCAGCTTCAAATAAATTAACCGTTGCGTTAGGCATAATTCGCTCCTTGTCAGTTGCTTTCTCAACCCCATGATAATACTTTCAATAAGTCGGAAAAATTAGGGACAGCGCCAAATTATGAAGGCGCCCGCTAACCCGTACCATTCCTGCCTTGCCAACGATTGATGATTTTTCTTCAATCGCCTTTTTCCGTAACGTGCTCTATCTTGAACAATGTAATATTGATTGCATTTCGCCACGAGCGTATCCAAGCTTAGGAATTCTTTATTCCTTATCATTTCATATACACACTTGTTGATAACATTGGATTGCACTGTCATATCTATCATTTCCAGGCGAGAAAGCTGCGTCAACTGTTGCTCTCTCAAATCACTTTGTTCGTTCATTTCCGTTCTCCTTCGATAAAGATTTTAAAAAATCGGAAAGGATTCCTCAATCGCCCGTTTCATTTCCACACATTTTCATCAATCTTAGAATTCAGGGACTTCCCGTATTAATTTTATTCATCTTACCGCGTTCATTTCGAATAAGCGTCATTCTGCAACTACGCCACAGAATGACGCTTACTGATTCCATTATTACACCATCCCTATCCTCTGTCATTCCCAGACCACCTGAACCAAACCAGCACTCTTGATTCGTTCATCGCAAGTCACAATGGGTGCCCCCAAGCAACGAGCCGTGGCAATGATCAACCGGTCAAATATATCGGGGAATGAAAAGCTATGAGCCTCTTTGACGATGGTGGGAGTTAAATCGGCAATTTGATAGTTATCAGCATGGCTGATGATTTCCAAGGATTCCTCAAGTCCGATGCCAATGCGGTTTTTCTCGGAGAGATAGAGGATTTCCGCCAATGTGAGTGCTGAAACTAAAATCACATGCTGCCCTTCATCAGCTTCATCCATAACTATAAGAGCCTGTGCGCCGATCTTTCCGTCACCTGAGAAATATCGAATAATCGTAACTGTATCCGCCAGGTATTCCATATCAAACGTCCCGCCTTTCTATTGCCTGTATGACTTCCTTTCGGATGCCCTGAATTTCTTTTTCCACATTGATCGTCTCGAAACCTTTGCCTTTCCATATTCCTTTAAGTTTCATGATGTTCTTTGTGTCGGCTACGGGGGCAATTTTTTTTAGGAGCTTTTCCACCTCGCTCAGTTGGTCATCTGAAAGCACAGTAATTGTTTTCTGTATACGACTGATCCGTATCGCTGTTCCCGTATTCATACGATGGCCTCCTTTCTATTGATCATTAAGAATGTTGGTGTCAGGTCTTGACAGATGTTGGTGTCAAGATGTTGGTGTCAGGTCTTGACATGTGACTTTACCTCGGTACCAGTTCGATCTTCAACTTGCAACCTACTGCCGCAGCGTACCTACGTAACGTAGCTATGGAGGGGGAATGTTTCTTGCTCCCCCCGCCTGCCTCAATCCGCGCCACGGCGGGTGGTTTCGTACCCATGCGGACAGCCACTTCCGCCTGGGTAAGACCAGCGTGCCGCCTGGCTTTGAGAAATTCACCGAAAAGGGCAAACTCGTCTTCCATGGCGTCATATTCAACCTTGACTTCAGGATCAGATAATAGCTTGGCTACAAATTCATCATGGGATAACATTTTTCTAAACCTCCTGCATTCGCCTTGTCAAATGGATATAACGTGCCTGCAATCCTTTAGCGGATCTTCCATTTTAGTTTTGTGATATTTTCGGTGTAAGTCGTTGATGTTGTTTTCTTTTACGTCCATCGGTAAGTTTTTTCCTGGTGGCTACATGTATCTGTCTCAAGGGAAGGACATCCGGGAGGCGGACACCTGCAG
>DATESZ010000108.1:0-2917 GCA_035283845.1 Syntrophales bacterium
TCAACAAGTATGCTTTAGTCGGATGAACCATATTTCTCGAGATAGTTGATGAATTCACGAACGGCAGCACGGCTTCGTCTGACCTGCTCGTAAACATCTTTAAATTCGCATGTACCAGTTGCCAAGCCTCAATGTCTTTAAAATTTTCAATTTTCATCGCTCTCTAACCTTGAACCGTGAACCTGAGTAGTTACTTTCTATCGACAATAAATATTTCCACCGGAACCTTGCTTATCAGGCGTCCGCCTTGTTCCGTAACCACGAAGACGCTCTCAATGCCCGCGGAAAATTCGCCTTCGAAAACCATCTTCGGTTCCAGGGCGAAGGTCATACCGGCCTCTAACAGTTCCTGCTTTCCTTTGGCGATAAAAGGCGGCTCAACGAGCTCCAGCCCGATTCCATGGGCGATAAAATTGACCTTGTGCCCGGGAGGGCCAAGATACTGGTCTTGATAACCCAGCGCTTCCGCCCTCAAAAGGGAGAAATTAAATAGCTCAAAAAGAGGGGTTCCGGGTTTTGCCCTTTCCATTATCTGATTGTGTATCTCCATAGCGCCAAGGCAGGCCTTTTGGGAGCGTTCCGGCATGGAACCGATGGCAAAGAATCTGGTTTCGTCTATATGGTAGCCGTTCATTACGGTTACGAAGTCGATCATGATCGGTTCATCGGCCACAAGAAGCTTGCTGCCGGCGCCGCAGGGAAAAGCGGCTGACGTACCCTCGCCGCTGGCGGGCGAGTCCATAAGGCCTACCATGCCGCCGCTTTTGCCGCTTAGAATATGCCCGGGAAACCCTTCGGTTTGAGAATCCCTGATCCGGATCCCTGCGCCATGTCCGTGCCGGCGCGCAAAGGTCTCCATAACCCCGGCGAATTCCAGTTCAGTGTAGCCTTGGCGGAGCGTTTCCCGCGCGTTGGCAAAGATTGCCAGCGACAGTTCCGCCGCTTTTTCCATTTGCCCTATTTCCCAGGCCGATTTAATCATGCGCGTCTTCAGTATGAAGGGAGAGGCATCAACGAATTCCCTGACGGGAAATATCGTCCGGTAAAAGTTGAAGTTCTTTACCGTCAATACGTCGAATTCAAGCCCCATCACCTGGGGAAGTTTACCGTAATAACCGACGATCAGTCCGGGAATTTCCTTAATGGAATCGATATTTACTATCTGCTTCAGGGGCGATTCTTTTATTGCTCTGGGCAGGTATTTTTTAATGAATAAAAGATGTTCTCCTTCGGCGGGTATATAGAGATAACCGTTCTGAGCGGTACCGGTAAAATAAAATTGATCCACCCGCTGGCTGATGAAGATTCCCCCGATGTCATTTTTTTGGATATACTCCTGTATCGTTTCTCTGCGCGCTAAAATTTCGCCGTCAGGCACCCTGAACTCTTCCATAGACTTTCCTTCACGGTTGCTTTTTACAAAACTACCGAAGAGAATACCAGAAACGTCTCAAAAATCAACATCAATATAATGTATTGTAATCATGATTAAATTTATAGTACCTCCGGCAACGCTTGCCGGATGGTCATCCGGACCCTTTCGACCTTCAGCGTTTCCAAACAGATACTACGATGTTGATTATTACACCCAACTTGATGGCAAGGCACGCATTCCATATCAGAAAAAACAGCCCTGTGTTTTCTTCCCGGATGCGACCAACCTTCCAAGTAGGTAGGTCCGTAGATGGTAATGGTCGGAGTGCCAACGGCAGCGGCAATATGCACCGCCCCTGTATCAACGCCTACATGCATCCTGCTCATCCTTATCAACTCAACCAGTTCCGACAATTTCGTCCGGCCGGCAAAATTATATGCTCGTCCACGGCATATCTGAATGATTTCATCCGCTTTGGAACGCTCTTCCGTTGCGCCGACGATAAGGACCGCTATTTTGTATTCAGACCATAACCAGTTTACGATCTCTATCCAATTTTCGTACGGCCAATCCTTGTAAGACCAACGGGAGAATGGACTGATGGTGATCCAGGGTCGGCTTGCCAAATCAATGGGCAGCATGGCTCGAACCCGCTCGCGAATTGACTCGGTTACCGGAAAATCCGGGATCTTCAGATCCTTCCCAATGCCGAATGACTTGACGATACGTAAACTTTGTTCCGTCGGTCCTTCCATCTCATAAGAAATTGCCGGCTCCGTAAGATGGGTGAACATGCGATTGCGCCAGAAAGGGACATCTTTATAGTAGAGGGCGCCCCGGACCGCAGCGCCGGAAATTCTTGCCATGACAGCGCCCCGGTCGTCGGCCCGGAGATCGAACAAAAGATCGAATCTTTGCGACCTTAAAGCTTTAAGAAAAATGAACTGATCCCGTATTCTCCTAAAATAGGATCCTCGATACTTTCTGACCTCGAAAAAATTATCGACACACGGAAGCCCTTCCAGCAGCTCCGATCGCCCCTCCCTCATCAGGAGCGATAATTTGGCATGGGGATAGGTTGTCTTTAAGGCGAATAAAGTGGGAAAGGTCAAGATGACGTCGCCAATGTCGCCGAGTTGTATCACAAGAATACTGCTGATATTTTCTGGAGCTGTGAAGGAACCGGCGATTATCATGAAAATTGATACCTATAATTTTTTTGCCTCTTCGATCAGCATGACCGGGATGTCGTCACTGATCGGATAAAGCAAGCGGCATTGGTCGCAGATGATCCCTTCGCCCGTCTCACTTAAATAAATCCTGCCCTTGCATTTGGGGCAGGCGAGAATATCCAGTAATTCCTTGTCTATTGCCATAACTGTTTCCTCCTGGAAAAAAAATCGGCTCTTTCTCATTTCAAGTGGGTAACGTTCCCCTCCCTTGACGGGATATCCTACTTTTCTTCCCCTCCCTTGACGGGAGGGGATTGAGGGGAGGGTGGGACAAACAGTTCTCCCTTATTATCTCTAAAACTCCGTTTGT
>DATESZ010000109.1:0-3587 GCA_035283845.1 Syntrophales bacterium
AGGGGGAGGGAGGGGTGGGGGGTCTTCATGCGCCCTTGAGCCCGCTTCGAGCACGGATATTATTATAGAGCCGGGCAATACGCCGCTCCTTGATGGGTAAGGTGAAATGAAGGATGTCTCCAGGATAAGAACTGGCAAGGCGGGCGAAGACATTGCCGTCCGCCATCTGCAAAAACTCGGCTATCGGATCCTGGAACGTAATTATCGTTGTCCCATGGGCGAGATCGATATTGTGGCCAAGGACAAAGATACCATCGTCTTTGTAGAGGTCAAGAGCAGGAAAACGGAGGAGTTCGGCGATCCGGAGCTGGCCGTGGGGGCCAAAAAACAGAGAACGCTCTCGCTTATTTCTATGCACTATCTGGCACAAAAACCGCCTCTGCAGGGGGATTGCCGTTTTGACGTGGTTGCGATAAAAATTCTCCCTTCCGGTACGGAGGTTACACTCATTCAAAACGCCTTTGAACTGGCCGTCAGTTAAACGAACATGGCCGTTATTTGTCTTTATAGTGGTTATGAAGTGAAACCCCTCTGTTTCCGATAGGCTATGCTGTGGTTTCATATTACTGCAGAGCCTCTTCTACGAGAGATGAGACAAGCTTTCCGATGGCGATACAGGAAGTTAATCCCGGTGATTCAATGCCGATGAGGTTTATGAATCCCGGGCAGCCTCGATCTTTCTCTTCTTTTATTACAAAATCATGATGGGGCTCGCCCGGCCCCTGCAGTTTGGGACGGATGCCGCTCATGTCAGGATGCAGGGATTCCGGCGCTATATTGGGCAGGTATTTCTTGACGGACTGGTAAAAGGGGAATTTTTTGGCTTCATCAACGGAGTATACGAGCTCCTTTACGTACCCGCTGTCGGGGCCCAAACGCACGCGATTGTTCAGGTCAAGAGTGGCATGTATGCCCAGTCCCTCGCCGTTTTTCACAGGGGCTGGGTAAACCAGCCGGCGGAGTTTGGGCGCCGGAGAAAGGCTGAAGTAGTCCCCCTTGCAGTACTTCAAGCGATACCCCAATTTATCTATATCCATTCCCGCCAGAGCGGCAATCTTATCGGACTGAAGGCCGGCGCAGTTTACAAGAACCTTCGTCATAAAACGGTAATCCCCGCCGTTGATCTCCACTTCGTAACCGCAATCATCACGATGAATGGCCGTAACGCAGGAGCGGAAAGCTATCACGGCTCCCCTTGCTTCCGCATTCTGGCATAAAAAGCGCATGAAACTATGGGTGTCTATGATGCCTGTGGAGGGAGAAAGGAGGGCGGACAGGGCTTTTACTTCCGGCTCCAGTCTGCGTACCTGTCCTTTGCCTAAGAGGACAAGGTCCGTTACGCCCTTTTCCTTTGCCTGCTCCTTTATTATTTCCAGATCATGACATTCTTCGGCATCCGATGCTACGATCAGTTTTCCCAGCCTTTTGTGCGGGATGTTTCGCCTGTCGCAGATATCATAAAGAAGTCGGTTTCCTTCTATGCAAAGAATTGATTTCAGGAATCCTGCCGGATAGTGGATGCCGGCGTGGATTATCTCGCTGTTGCGGCTGCTTGTCTCCTGGCCGAAGGTAGTGTTTTTTTCCACGACCAGTACATCCCGGAAAGAGGTTGACAACTCTTCCGCGACGGCAAGCCCGACAACGCCCGCCCCGATAACGGTAATCTGAAAGGAATCAAGGTCTTTCATGTAAGCGGCCTAAAAGTGGGTGAGCGGAGGCTTGCCGATGGGATAGACATTGAAGCCGATGTCAAAACATCTCTGATGGTCAAGGATGTTTCTCCCATCGAAAATAAAGGCGGGTTTTACCATCTCACGGAAAATATTATGGAAATCAAGATCCCTGTATTGTTCCCATTCCGTAAGTACGGCGATGGCGTGGCAACCCTTAGCGGCATTGCAAGGATCTTCCTCGAAGCTGATCCGGCCTTCCGCCCCCTTCATATCACTGCGGGCATTTGCGAGGGCGTGGGGATCGGAAATGACGATCTCGGCTTTCTCTTCCAGCAGGCGCCTGGCGATATAGATAGCGGGACTCTCCCTGGTGTCTCCCGTATTGGCCTTAAAGGCAAAGCCTAAAAGACATATCTTCTTATCGCTTAAAGTGTTGAACATGGCGTTCAGCATGTTTAATATAAAACGTTCCTGCTGATATTCGTTGATCCTGACGACGCTTTCCCAGTAAGCGGCCGCCTCGCTTAGACCGTAATTCCGGCACAGGTAGACAAGGTTCAGGATGTCTTTTTTAAAACAGGAACCTCCAAAGCCTACGCTGGGTTCAAGAAATCTGGGACCTATGCGGCTATCCATGCCCACGGCTTTTGAGACTTCCTTGACGTCGGCTTCCGTCTTTTCGCAGAGCGCGGAGATAGAGTTGATGGAAGATATGCGTTGCGCCAGAAAGGCATTGGCCACTATTTTGGATAATTCACTGCTCCAGATATTGGAAGTGATGATTTTATCGCGGGGCACCCATTGGGCATATATCTCCGTCAATACGTCTCTGGCCATCAACCCGCTTTCCGTTTCCCGCGAGCCGATAAGCACCCTGTCCGGATATTCCAGTTCCCCTATTGCTGCGCCCTCGGCCATGAATTCAGGATTGGATAATACCTCGAAATTGAGACCGCCGGGAACGCTATTTAAGATTCTTTCCATTGCCAGGGCGGTTTTTACCGGCAAGGTGCTTTTTTCTACGACTATCTTTGCCGATCGGGAATGTTCCAGTATCTGCCGGGCCGTTTTCTCCCAGTAATGGAGATCGGCCGCCATGCCGGCTCCGACTCCGAAGGTCTTGGTAGGAGTGTTTACGCTGACAAAAATGATGTCGTTTTCTCTGATGCCGCGTTCAATGTCGGTACTGAAAAAAAGATTCCTGCCCCTTGTCTGTTGTATGATCTCTGCGAGGCCTGGCTCATAGATGGGGAGGCCGTCCGAGTTCCACGCCTCGATTCGCTTTGCATCGGTATCAACCACCGTCACCCGGCAATGAGGACATTTGCGGGCGATAACAGCCATCGTTGGTCCGCCCACGTAACCGGCGCCTATGCAGAGAATATTCTTTTCAAAAATCATGAAGTCTCTCAAATGACATCGCGGAAATAGTTAATGGTCTTCACTAATCCATCTTCCGGACCCACCTGAGGCTGCCATCCCAGAACCTCGCCGGCCAGGGAAATGTCTGGTTTGCGCTGCGCCGGATCGTCGGAAGGTCGCGGTTGGAAAACCATTTTAGAGCGGCTTCCCGTAAGACGAATTATTGTTTGAGCAATTTCAATAATAGTAAATTCCCGGGGATTGCCGAGGTTGATGGGGCCGGTGAAGCCGTCGGGAGTTTCCATCAGAAGAATCAGGCCGGAAATGAGATCATCCACATAGCAGAACGACCTGGTCTGCGCGCCGTCGCCATAGACGGTAATGTCCTTGCCCTTCAATGCCTGAACGATAAAGTTGCTTATCACCCGTCCGTCGTTTACGGCCATGCGCGGACCGTAGGTATTGAATATCCTGGCAATCTTCACGTCCACCTGGTTTTTACGATGATAATCCATCATCAGGCATTCGGCCGCCCTTTTGCCTTCGTCGTAA
>DATESZ010000110.1:0-20866 GCA_035283845.1 Syntrophales bacterium
CGTAGCTGATGATCCGTAAGTTGACAAAGGCTTTTTCATCGTTATAATCGATGTGTGATTTCTGACGGTTGTGATTAAAATAATTTTTACTGCCGCCGAATTCTTCATTGCTTTTCCAGAGCAACTCCTTACTTCCTCCGGAGGTGTGAATCTTGGAAAGGGGCTTATCCGTCTTGTCGTATATGACGAGACAATCGTCTTCGTCAAGGGCGATGATCTTTTCAGTGCCGTTATTTTCCAGGGTATCGAGAGCAAGGCCATAAACGGAAAGACCCTCTGGAATTTTCATCCTTTTATTTTCCCGATATTGCTTTCCATCCCAGATAATTTCTTGAATAGGAGAATTATAAGGTCCGTCAGTTCCAAATCTTTGTCCAAATAACATGATAGAGCCTGAGGAATCATTAAGGGCTCTTAAAAACCAGGGCAGCTTAGAAGCGATTGTGGTGAACTTTAATTCCTTCCACTCAATTATAAAGGAGTCAAGCGCATCGCCTACGATATTGGATATGATAATTTCTTTGGTGCCGTTATTGTTTATATCGGCTACATCTACGGAGAGATAATTATCTTGCTTTTGTCCCGGTATCTTTTGGATAAGCGTTAAACTCGCGCCCTTTTTCTGGTAGATAAATACGTTGGATGAATCAATTATAACGCATTCGTTCAGGCCATCATTATTTACATCACCGATGTCCATTCCCTTGAATTCTATTCCGAACTCCTGGCTCATCCAGAAAAATTTTCTGTCCGTTCTGTCCGGCGCCTGGGGGGAGTTTATGGGATCAGATTTGACAGGGATGGCCGTCGAGGTACCTTTTTTACCGGCTTTCATGCCGGAAATGATTGCTTTTTCGCGAGCCGCCTGGGAAGACGGTTGTTCCGGCGCGGGTGAAGGCGTTGCGGTGGGCATTGTTGCCACGGAAACGCCGCCTGTGATGTAATTGGCGATCCTCTGTGCAAAATCATTAATCTTTGGTATTATTTCGTCTAAGCCCTGCGACTGGACGAAGATACCCACAGAGGATGTATAGCTGCCTATATCGACAAGTTTGCCGTCGATGCTCACGTTATTGCCGATCTTCGTGATGCTTCCCCATACCACGAAATCAGCATTCATCTTCTTGCCCAATCCGTAAACATCGGCTGCTGTTAGTTCTTGTTTGTCCGCTTCCTTGAGATTGGCAAGAACCGTATCTTTAGTGATTACTTCTATTTTACTATTTGCAGAGATGCGGGAGTTCAGCATGTCCCAGATACCCTGCTGGACATACTCAATATTTTCCGAACTGTGGACAGAAAAGGGCAATACGGAAACGCTTGATTTTTCCTTGGACCAGGCAATTGTTCCCGTTGATAGGAAGAAAAAGATCAATACTGCTAATCTTAAACATTTTCCCATTTTTTCTCCTCTAAAGAATTATAGAAGTATGTCTCAATGGTGATTTTTTCTCCCGAAAAAAGCCTGCATGCGGTTTAGTAAATTTTTTGCCCGGTTGAAGATATAGGGGTGTCGCTTTTTCAGATCCTCTATTATTCTGCGAAATAAAGGAACTTCCGGCGCCAGGATTAGCGCCCCGATAAAAAGAAAAAGTACCCCCTGTAAAACAGGTAGGAATAAACCGATGATCCCGAGAAGCAAAAAAAACCAGCCGAAAACATGCCGGTAAACCTTTTTCATTCGATACCTTTACACTTTCGTTAACTATGACAGAAAAACGGTACAAGGCTTTTTTAGATCCCTATGCCAGGTTTATTGATCGTTGTGTAACCCGCCAGCGGACTGCTGCGTCCCTTTTATATTAAGACAACAAGCATTGCAATTTAATTTTCTCCTTACCGGTTACGGCAGTAAATTTCTTGACTACTATGGGTGAGTTAATATAGAAATAATGAAAATTTATTGTAATGTTAAATTAGGCCCGGTTATTCCCGGGCAACAATCTGCATATTATCTTTAATCATAAAGTCATAAAGCGAGGAGCGTGGGCTTGATTTCCCGTTATTCAAGAAAAGAAATGAGCGAGGTATGGAGCGCGGAAAACAGGTATAAAAAATGGCTCGAGATCGAGATTTTAGTATGCGAAGCCTTAGCTAAACGGGGGGAAATTCCTGATTCTGCGCTGGAAAACATCAAGGTCAAAGCCGGTTTTGATGCGGCCGTAATTGATGAGATTGAAAAAACGACAAAGCACGATGTAATTGCCTTTCTAACCGATGTTGCGCAAAGAGTGGGAGAAGATGGACGCTTTCTGCACATGGGGCTTACATCATCAGATATTCTCGATACTTCCTTAGCGCTTTTGCTGAGGGATGCGGCAGGCATCCTGCTCACGGATTTGGATCAGCTTCTTGCCGTACTTAAAAAAAAGGCCTTTGACCATAAGAATACCCTGATGATTGGCCGATCCCACGGAATTCATGGAGAACCCATTACCTTCGGCTTAAAAATTGGCATCTGGTATCAGGAGATGGTAAGAAACAAGCGGAGGCTTTTACAGGCGAAGGAGACCATCAGCGCCGGTAAGATATCCGGCGCCATGGGCACCTTTTCCTTCGTTCATCCTTTCGTAGAAGAATTCGTGTGCCGAAAGCTCGGTCTGAAACCGGCGCCCGTGTCTTCGCAGATTGTTCAGAGAGATCGCCATGCCGAATATTTTTGCACCCTGGCCATCATTGCCTCGTCCATTGACAAGTTTTCTCAGGAAATCAGATTGCTGCAAAGGACAGAGGTACGGGAGGTGGAGGAATATTTTTCACCCGGCCAGAAGGGCTCGTCGGCTATGCCCCACAAGCGAAACCCGGTATTGTCGGAAAATCTCTCCGGTCTTGCCCGCCTTATGCGCTCATACGCTGTTGCTTCCCTTGAGGATGTGGCGCTTTGGCATGAAAGGGATATCAGCCACTCCTCTGTAGAGCGGGTGATTGGTCCTGACGCTACGATTCTATTGGATTTCATGTTGCATCGTTTTACGGGTTTAGTGGAAAAACTGGTCGTTTATTCCGATGCGATGCTTAAGAATCTTGAGATGACGAAAGGTGTAATATTTTCCCAGATGGTGCTGCTCAGGCTCGTGGAAAAGGGAGTTTCCCGCGAGGGCGCCTATGCGATTGTTCAGAGAAATGCCATGAAATCAGCGGAATTAAATCATGATTTCAAGAAATTGCTTTTTGATGACGGGGAGGCGATGTCTTATCTTGAGCCACAGGAACTGGAATCCCTCTTTAAAAGCGAAAATTTTATCAAGCATGTGGACTATATTTTTGATAGGATATTTGGAGACGAACAATGAATAAACTTAAATATCTATGGACGTTAATAATTTATATATTGATGTTGTCGATTGCCGGTTGCAGTCATGTGGAAAGTTATCTTGACGTAGCGAAGGATAAAGGTATTTCCCGAAAATATCTTGATGTTTTGGACCGCTGGACCAGAAAGGGAACGCTTTATTCCCAGTTTGAAACCAAGTTTCAGATCACTGCTACCTGGAAAAGCGAGGCTTTTAACAGGGCCTATATTGAGGAGTATGCCCGCATCTACTATTTGACCGATGAGGAAAGGAAACGGATGGATGATGTTCAGTCGGGCTTTGCCCGCGACTTTACTGAATTCTTCTTCTATGCAGCCATGTCTCAGAAAGAGGCGAATGATTTTGACAATCGGAATTCAAGCTGGAGTATCTTTCTGATCGATGAAAAAGGGAACCGTATAAAACCACTCGAGGTAAGAAAAATTGAGAAGATTGCCGCTGTAATGGAGGAATTTTTCCCCTACGTCAATAAATATTACGGCTCATGTTATAGCTTAAAATTTCCCCTCGCCACCGGTATTGGGAATACCAGTGCGGATACGCCTCGCCAGATGAAGCTTGTTATTGCCGGCGTGATGGGGGCGATGGAACTTACGTGGCCTTAATTTACGCCGTTTTTGAGACAATCGTATCCTTAAGCTGTCTATCGTCCTTTTCAGGATAGTCAAGGTTGAAATGAAGCCCGCGGCTTTCTCTTCTCATCCTGGCGCACTGGACAATAAGTTTTGCCACCGCTGCAATATTCCTCAGCTCGATAAGATCTTTCGTAACCAGAAAGTGCCGATAGTAATCATCTATCTCACTTAAGATAAGATCAATCCGCCGCTGCGCCCGCTCCAGCCTTTTATCGGAACGGACGATGCCCACATAGTTCCACATGAATCTTCTGATTTCATCCCAATTGTTGGAAACGACGATGGATTCGTCGCTTTCCGTGGCCCCCTTAGGGTCCCATGGAGGGACTGGGCGCCGTTCCTCTTCTGTCTTATTAAATCTTTCTTGCACTTTTATGAAAGCCCGGTGGGCAAACACTATTGCTTCGAGAAGGGAGTTGCTGGCTAAGCGATTTGCGCCGTGAAGTCCCGTGCAGGCCACTTCCCCGCAGGCAAACAGTCCCGGAATAGTTGTTTCTCCATAATGATTTACGACAACGCCTCCGCAGAGGTAATGGGCGGCCGGCACAACAGGGATTGGTTCCTTGGTCATATCGATGCCGAAGGTCAGGCATTTCTGGTATATGTTGGGGAAACGGCTGATGATAAAGTCTCTGTCTCTATTACTGATATCAAGGAGGACAAATTCATCTCCCGTTCTTTTCAGCTCTCTGTCGATGGCCTGCGCCACAATGTCTCTCGGGGCAAGACTTTTGAGGGGATGATATTTATGCATAAAAGGCGAATGATCCTTTAGCTGGAGCACTCCTCCCTCTCCCCGTACCGCCTCACTGATGAGAAATGATTTGGCCTCCGGATGATAGAGGCAGGTGGGATGAAACTGTATGAACTCCATGTTGGCAATCAGGGCGCCCGCCCTGTAAGACATAGCGATGCCGTCGCCCGTTGCGATATCGGGGTTGGTGGTGATGAGATAAACCTTTCCGGTGCCCCCGGTAGCTAAAACAGTATATTTTGCCCGGAAAGTAAGTATTTTATTATGCATTATATCCAGCACATAGGCGCCGAGACAGAGATCCTTTCCCCCTGTTTTCCCGGTCACTGATGATTTCAAAACAAGGTCAATGCCGATATGGTCTTCGTAGAAAGAGATATTTTTGTTTGCATTTGTTTTTTCGTTGAGCGCCCGCTCAATTTCTTTCCCCGTCAGATCCTTTGCATGGAAGACTCGCCTCATGGAGTGCCCTCCTTCCTGCCCGAGGTCGTAAACGTTATTTTCTCCTTCCACCCTGGTAAATTCAACGCCCCAGTCGATCAATTCTTTTATCCTTTCCGGTCCCTCCATAACGACGAACTTCACCACTTCTTCCTTGCAAAGGCCGACACCGCAAATCAATGTATCACGGATGTGATATTCAAAACGATCATTCTTGTCCTGAACAGTTGCTATGCCACCCTGCGCTAAATTCGTATTCGATTCGGATTTCTCTTTTTTTGTAACGACGGCAACCGTTCCGATTTCAGCAGCCTTGATTGCAAAAGAAAGTCCCGCTATGCCGCTGCCTAAAACGAGGAAATCAGTTATTATTTCCATAAGAATTTAATCCTCATCAGGGAATTGCAAAAGTTTGTTTACAAACGCCTGTCAGTCCTATATACATTTTCGCGATTTTATCAAAGGAAAATTGTAAAAAAATATGCTGGTTTTAGGCATAGAATCATCTTGCGACGAGACGGCCGGAGCGGTGGTTAAGGATGGACAGTTCATCCTGTCCAACGTGATTGCTTCCCAGATCGATACGCACAGTAAATATGGCGGCGTGGTACCGGAGATTGCCTCAAGAAAGCACGCGGAAGTCATTGTCCCGGTCGTACTTCAGTCATTGGAAAAGGCGGGCGTGACTTTGGATGAATTAACGGGCGTTGCTGTAACCAGCGGGCCGGGTCTCGTAGGGTCCCTTTTGGTTGGTATTTCTTTTGCGAAGGCACTGGCTTTTGCCCGTAATCTGCCTTTTGTGGGTGTGAATCATCTGGAATGTCATGTTGCGGCAATTTTTCTAACGGAGCATAAACCCGAATTTCCCTTTCTGTCCCTTATTGTATCGGGAGGACATACGTCTATCTATCATGTGAAGGATTTTGGCCGCATGGAGGTCATCGGCCAGACGAGGGACGATGCGGCCGGTGAGGCCCTTGATAAAGCGGCCAAACTGCTGGGAATTGGCTATCCTGGCGGTGTAGTCATCGACGGGCTGGCGAAAGAGGGGGATAAAGAGGCGTTCTTTTTTCCCAGAGCCATGAAGGATAGTCTTGATTTCAGCTTCAGCGGCCTTAAAACATCCCTTGTAGATCTATTGAAGAAAAGAGGCGCACCCTTTACCCCGGAAGAGATCCCAAATTTGGTTGCCAGCTATCAGGAGGCGATTGTAGATGTTTTAGTTAATAAGACCATAAGTGCCGCAAAAATATTTTCCCTGGAAAGGATTGTTGTTTGCGGCGGGGTAGCGGCCAATAGCCGCTTGCGGGATAAATTTCTCGAACGGGGGGGGGAAGAAGGGGTAGAGGTGTTCATCCCGCCGCCCCTTTTATGCACTGACAATGCCGCTATGGTTGCGGCCCTGGGTTCCCATCAGTTGGAGAGAGGAAAGTCTGACCCTCTGAGTTTAAATGCCCGGTCACGGTGGCCCCATATTTTATCCTAAAGGGAACATTAGGGTGGTAAGAGAACGATTAAAAACATGGTATGAAAGCCTGATTAGCCTCAAGGGCGAGCCGCGTGCCATTGCCTTCGGGTTGGCAATTGGCGTTTTTATTGGCGCCACTCCCACGATTCCTTTTCATACAGTCTTGATTATTTTACTTTGTTTTTTGTTGAAAAAGAACATGACGGCCGCTTATCTTGGTTCATGGGTAATTTCCAATCCCTTGACTATTCCTTTCCTTTATTTTTTTCAGTACCGTTTGGGCGGATGCTTGCTGGGAAACAGCTATACCGTATTCCCCGCTCCGGATTATTCGTTGGGTTCCATAATCCAACACGGTGGATATTTGGTCATACCCCTACTTGCCGGTGGTATAATCATGGCTCCTTTTTTTGCCATACCTGCATATTTCATCAGCCATAAACTAATCTTAGCCATCAGGAACAATTGCCATGACCGTAGTGAGGAAAATCCTTAAAGATTACGGGATCAGGCCATCTAAGCGTCTGGGGCAATCATTTCTTGAAGACAGAAATATCATTCACAAAATTACCAGAGTGTCAGATGTCTGCGGGGATGATATCGTCTTGGAAATTGGCGCCGGACTTGGGACTATGACAGAGTTATTGGCGGCCAAGGCAAGAAAAGTGGTCGCCATTGATGTGGACCCCCGCATGATAGATATTTTGCGGGAACGCTTGAATGGCCTGTCGAACGTGGAAATTATTGAAAGGAATATTTTATCCTATGATTTGTTATCGGCCCTGGGTGATAGCGCTGCGGCTAAATTAAAGGTGGTCGGCAATGTTCCCTATAATATTTCATCGCAAATATTATTCCATTTAATAGGCTTCCGCCATATTATTTCTTCAATAGTGTTGTTATTGCAAAAAGAAGTTGTCGACAGGATTACAGCGGCGCCGGGGACAAAAGATTACGGCATCCCGTCGGTAATTGTCTCCATGTATTTTGTCGCTACAAGAGAAATGAATGTTCCGGCCAGTTGTTTTTATCCTCCACCCAGGGTAGCGTCATCTTTACTTAAGATGGTAATGCGTCAACGTCCAGTTCTCGATCTGGAAGATGAGTTTTTTTTCTCCAGGATCGTAAAAACCGCTTTTGCCAGGCGTAGAAAAACCCTCCTCAATAATTTGCGAAGTGCCGGTTTCCTCTGTCCTTCAGAAAGAGGGCCGAATTTATTTCTTAAAGAATTGGGCATCGACGGCAACAGGAGAGGGGAGACGCTTTCCGCAGAGGAGTTTGGCAGGCTTAGCAATGCACTTTTCCGCGCAAGATGACCATTTTACAATCCCCAGAATAATCCCCAGAATAATATTGCTGTAATAAATGGAATGTGATATAAGTGATCTGTTAGAAATGGGATCCGTTATATATAAATAAAAGAGGTAAAAAAATGTTCAAGGTAGGCGATTTGGCGGTATATCCAGCACAGGGTGTCGGGCTTATTGAGGCCATAGAATACCGTGATGTAATGGGTTGTAATCAGAAATTCTATATCATGAAGATCTTAGGCAATGGCATGAAAATCATGATCCCTACTGACAGTGCCGCTTCCGTGGGGCTAAGAGAGATAATTCCGGCGGAGGATATTCCCAAAGTTTATGCCATCCTGAGGAATAAAGACGTAACCATTGACCGGCAGACCTGGAACAAACGCTACAGGGATTATCTGGAAAAGATTAAAACGGGATCGGTATTTGAGATCGCCAGTGTCCTCCGCGATCTATTTATGTTGAAGGTCGACAAAAACCTTTCTTTCGGTGAAAGAAAAATGATGGATACGGCCAAAAGCCTTTTGGTTAAGGAAATATCGGTTGCCAGCAAGTCTGAAGAGAAGAAGATAGAGCATGATTTGCAGACAATTTTTGCGGTCCATTAACAATTCTATAAAAGGTTTATATCTTCCAGTTGCACTTCATCGGAAACCTGTTCAAAGGGGTTTTAAGTCCCGGTGGGGTCATGTCTCCTTCTTGCATGGTCATATCCTGATGTCCCAGCGAAGTCATCCATTTAATGTTTAGACGATTTTTTCAAAGTCGCCAATAATTTTTTAGACTTTTTGCTTCGGATCTTTGGAAATTTAATAGAGGGACTGTTCTCATTTTAGGATGCAAGCGCTTTGGGCGTTAAAATCAGATGAGAAAGGAGGTGATTTAGTTGATAGTGAGGTTTCTCTTAAGTCTGGCATGTTCTGTAAGCAGCTATTTCATAGTTGATAGTTATTACGGGTTTCCATGGTCTCTGCTGGGATTTATTTTAGGATTATTTGTAGCTTTATTCGTTATGATGATTGAGCAAGCCATCAGGAAGGTGCCTCTGAGAAACATTTTTGGAGGCGTAGTGGGAATGATCGTGGGGCTTCTGATCGCCTTTCTTTTGGCCTATGGGCTTAGTTTTGTAAGCAATATCATGGAAAAGCAGCAGGTCGTACCCTGGATATACGCATTGCTTACTGGAGTCATGGGCTATCTGGGCCTGGTTCTGGGAGCAAAAAAAATTGAGGAGTTCAATTTATTAGGCAGCGTGGTTGCGAAAGAAGAGCAGGAAATTCGCATCCTTGATACAAGTGTCATTATTGACGGCAGGATTGCTGATATATGCGACGCAGGCTTTATCCAAGGCACCTTACTAGTGCCCCGTTTTGTTCTGGAAGAATTACAGTACATTGCCGACTCTTCGGATTCTATAAAGCGGTCGAGGGGGCGCAGGGGGCTCGATGTCTTAAACAGGATGCAAAAAAGTACCGGGATAACTATTGAGATTTCCGATCATGATTTTCCCAAAATAAAGGCTGTTGATGCAAAGCTGGTGGCATTGGCGAAAAAGATTGTCGGTCAACTTGTTACCAATGACTTCAACTTGAACAAAGTTGCAGAACTTCAGGGAGTAAAAATCTTAAATGTCAATCAGCTTGCCAATGCCATGAAACCCGTGGTGCTGCCTGGTGAGCTGATGAATGTCAAGATCATCAAGGATGGCAAGGAACCGGGTCAGGGGGTTGCCTATCTCGACGATGGCACAATGATAATTGTTGATAATGCTCAGAGATATCAGGGCGCATCTATTATCGTTACCGTGACGAGCGTTCTGCAGACAACGGCTGGCAGGATGATCTTTTCCGAGTTCAAGGAGATTGTTTCTGACAGGGAAGCATTAAATGTAAATAGTAAAAGATAACCCAGGAAGCCCGGCCGGCTTGCACAGTGCCGGGCTTTTTTGAGGAAACGATGAAAACTGCGGCCATTATACCTGCCAGTGGGTTGGGAAATCGCATGGGTAGTAATATTCCCAAACAATACCTGCTAATGGGTGGAATACCGATTATAATACACACTTTAAGAGCGTTCCAAGAATCAACACAGGTAGATGATATTTTTTTAATTCTTTCTGCAGAGCATGTGAAAAATGCAGAACTGACGATTGTTCAAAGGTACAATCTTTCAAAAGTGATCCGCGTGTTGCCGGGAGGAAAGTATCGGCAGGATTCTGTCAGGAGTGGGGTAGATGCCCTTGGCGATGCCTATGATATTGTCGTGATTCATGACGGGGTAAGGCCTTTTGTTTCCCCTGAGCTCATAAAGATGGCCATAGGCGAAGCGGTTCTTGCGGGGGCTGTGTCGGTTGGCGTTCCGGTGAAGGATACAATCAAGTCGCTTGATTCCCAGGGATTTGTGGACAAGACTCTGAATCGCGATAAATTATGGCTTACGCAGACCCCCCAGGCCTTTTCGGCATTATTGATCCAAGAAGCCTATAGGCGCGCTTACGAAGATAATTACTACGGTACCGATGATGCTGCCCTTGTCGAGAGAATTGGGAAAAAGGTTAAGATGCTGACCGGGTTTTATGAGAATATTAAAATAACCACGGAATCTGATCTTAGATGGGGGGAACTTTTTTTAAAGATGCGTTCTGAGAAACCTGCATGAAGCGCCATGAGAGATGATGCATTTATATTAATATGCCCCCTCTCTGTATCCCTCCCCCTCGACGGGGGAGGGAGGGGTGGGGGTGATTTTCATCCTTCGTCGTGCCCGACCCGGGCATGGGGGATTTGTGTTAGAAGGGGTGAATAATGAAGATTGGTTTCGGTTATGACAGCCACCGTCTGGTGAGCGGCAGAAAGCTCGTCCTGGGAGGCAGGGAGATACCTTATGATAAAGGTTTGCTGGGGCATTCCGATGCCGATGTGCTTGTTCATGCCATTTGCGATGCCATCTTAGGCGCTACTGGAGAAGGCGATATCGGCAGACATTTTTCCGATACCGATCATACCTATAAGAATATATCGAGCATCAAGCTTCTTCAAAGGGTAGGGCAAATGACAGATAAAAAGGGCTATTCAGTGAACAACATTGATTCGACAATAGTTTTGGAAGCGCCGAAATTAGCGGAATATAAAGATGAAATGGCCACGAACATTGCTGAAGCTCTTCATATTTTGCCAGACAGGGTGAACATAAAAGCCAAAACAAATGAGGGTATGGGTTTTGTGGGAAGAAAGGAAGGGATGGCCGCTTTCGCAGTTGTTACGGTCGAGGAGAAGATTGCGTGATAAAAAAAGGCGTTAGAGTCAGATTTGCACCATCGCCGACGGGGGAACTCCATGTGGGCAACGCCAGGACGGCCCTTTACAATTGGATTTTTGCACGTCAGAAGGGCGGCGATTTTATTTTGCGGATTGAGGATACGGATCAGGAGAGAACGACAAAGGCTTTCGAGAATGATCTCCTTGAAGACTTATGTTGGCTTGGTATTGGCTGGGACGAAGGTCCGCAAAAGGGGGGGCCACTGGGTCCGTATCATCAAACGGAACGGCTGCATATCTATAATGCCCATTTGGAAAAGTTGATTGCCAAGGGCAGGGCGTATCCCTGTTATTGCCGGGAAGAAGAGTTAGAGGCCGAGCGTGCGAACCTGATGGCGAAGCGTATGATGCCCAGGTATATGGGGAACTGTCGTAATTTGAATGCCCAGGAGCGAAATAGGCTGGAATGCGAAGGCAGACGCCCGGCCTACCGTTTTAAGGTGGCTGAAGGTCCCATCGAATTTGACGACATGATACGCGGCGCCATGAAATTTGATGGGAATGCCATAGGCGATTTCATAATTGTCCGTTCCAACGGCTTGCCTGCTTATAACTACGCCGTTGTTATAGACGATCACCTCATGGAGATTAGTCATGTTATCAGGGGTGAAGACCACCTTTCCAACACGGCCGCGCAGGTTATGCTTTACCTTGCTCTTGATTTTTCTCCTCCCATTTTTGCCCATCACTCCCTCATACTGGGGAAGGACCGGACAAAATTGAGTAAAAGGCACGGGGCGACATCGGTCAGAGAGTTCAGAAACCGCGGGATACTGCCGGAAGTTCTCTTAAACTATCTTTCTTTAGTAGGCAACTCCTTCGGGGAAGGCAGAGAGGTCTGCGACATATCAGAAATTATAAGAATATTTTCTCTTGAAAAGACGGGTAAAGGCGGCGCCATTTTTGATGAAGATAAACTGAAGTGGTTAAACAGTATTTATATCAAAAAATACCCGATCGGAAAATTTTTGGAATTGTTAAAGACATTTATCAAAGAAGCTGGGTATGATGTTGAAAATACGCTTGATTCAAATACATTAGCAGCTATTGTTGGCGCAGTTCAGGGAAATCTGGCCACCATTGCGGAAATAAGAGATTATCTGAACATTTTTAATGATGAAAAATACGACTTATGCGTTGAGGCTCGGACTTTTCTTAGCAGAGGGGAGTCCCTGAAGGTAGTGAAGTCGTTTTACGATTTGATCACTTCCAGGGAGTGTCCAGAAGAAAATTCATATGAGTGGGCCATAAAGAATGTTCAAATCCTTACCGGCGCGAAAGGGAGCTCACTTTTTATGCCGCTCAGATGCGCCATTACCGGTTCCACCTGCGGGCCAGAACTCGACAAGGTTGTCGCCGTTTTGGGGAAGCAATCTGTTGTTAAAAGGTTGGAGAAGACGTTAAATGCGTTGCCATCTTAATTCTGCTTGGAGGTCCATGCAATAACAAATTTATTATTTGGTTTCAGCTTTTTATTATAGTGCGAAAGGTAGATTCGAACGTTGCTGCCAATAACTATATTACAAAACAAGAAAGCATACCTGTCTTATAATAACTTCAGGAAGGGTATTTTTACCGAGCTTTTCCCGAGGGAGAGTGAGGTAATTCTCTATCTCCTTCCCTGGCTTCTCAGTGTTAATCATCCGTCCTTCCCTGGCTATGTCAGGAATCTAAAAAAACCTGTTAAAGTGTTTAATATCGATTATGAAAAGGAAATCATTAAGCGGGAACCTGTTTTTAAAAGAATGTTTGGCTTCCATGGTGCAGAGTCGCTGACCCGTACAGCATCGGAAACTTTCATCATTCAGGGAATTTATACGATTGGTAGCATGGGAACGGTCAGCTCAACATCACGTTCCGACTGCGACATCTGGATATGCATCGATAAAAATGACTTCAATGGCATAACCGTTGGTCAGTTTCATCAAAAAATTAACCTCATAAAGGATTGGTTCGATGCCAACATCAAAGTGCCGGTGTATTTTTTTGTAAGCGATGTATCTGATATCAAAAACTGCAGTTTCGGAAGCGTCGATTTTGAGAGTTCCGGCAGTTCACAGAAGAATGTACTGAAAGAAGAATTTTATCGGACATCGATACGAATATGCGGGAAGATTCCTTTTTGGTGGGTTTGTTTTGATAGAGAAAATAAGATTGACTATGAAGAGTTTGTGTCGGGATTCTCTGGCGATGCCTTTGGTGAATACGAGTTCATTGATTTCGGTGATTCAAGTAACATACCGAGGGATGAGTTTTTTGGAGCTGCCCTTTGGCAGTATAACAAGTCATTAACTCATCCACTCAAATCCATAATGAAAATGCTTCTCTTGAAAATGTGCCTCGATGAACCGGGTAAAGGGCTATTGTGCAATAGATTCCGGAGCTTAGTCCTTGAAAAAAAGTCCGATGAATTCTTATCAGACCCAAGTGTCTTTACCCTGAGAGAAATTCTTGAACACGCTAAAGGGTATGATGCAGAAACATTTGAATTTATAAAAAAATGTTGTTATCTGCGGTATGATGTTAAGTTGTATTCGAAGAATGTTACGCTCAAGGAAAAATATGTCGTCGATCTTTTTAAGCAATATACGATAAACCGCGACGAGATACATCGCCTGAATAGGTTTACTTCCTGGAACTTTTCCGATCAAATCGAGGTAGGCTCGAAGATATTCTCTGTCCTTCTGAAAATATACACCGATATCGTCGCCATGAAGGATGTGATGTCCGGTGAAATTGCACCGCAAGATTTGACGCTTATTGGAAGAAAATTATCCTCATGCCTGGCAGGTAAACGTCATAAAATATCAATCCTTCGTAAACCAATAGATAATTTGAACCTGCCGTCCCTCATTTTTAGCATTAACGGAAATATATGGCAGGTTTCTTATTCCATGGATAAATCGTTACCCATTATCTCCAACGCAAACATCATGCATTGCATCGCCTTTTTGGTATGGAACGACATTTATCTTCAACAGCAGATTCGGATGTTGCCAAATTCCACGACAGTATCCATCCAGGAAATAATAAATCTTGCAAAAAAAATGAAAGATGTTTTTGGTGTATATGACGTCAGCAATATTGATCTCGAGAACTTTCTCGCCGAAGAGAAGTATCTCCGCATGCTCCTTGTCATAAGCTTTGAGGCATCCGGCGATATAAAGGACAGAAGCGACTTTTGCCTTCTGTATTTGAATAATTGGGGAGAGCTCTTCCTCTGGAGATTTAATTCGCCTGAGGAGCTGAATGCATTCCTTTCGAAGCATCACAAGCAGATAGAGGGTAGTGAAATGAATTATTATGTGCGGAGAAGCAGTCTTTACTACGAAAAGATCATCGAAAGGACGAAACGCTTAGTTGCTAATGTAGTTAAGGTAATTCAAAAAGTTTAGGGGGCGACTATGTCGGGCAATGGCAGGGTATTGGTAATGGATGATGAGGCCGTAATTCAGGATATTATGCAGGCCATGCTGAACATACTCAGCTACGAAGTTGAGATTGCAAGCAATGGTGAAGAGGCGGTGGAACTCTTCCGTAAAGCACATGAATCGGGAAGGCCTTTTGATGCCGTAATCGTGGATTTAACGATACCGGGAGGCATGGGAGGCGAGGAGGCCATCAAGCGTCTATCTGCAATCGATAGGGATGTCCGGGCAATTGTCACCAGCGGCTATTCTGCAGATCCTGCTGTAACCAATTTTCGAGATTACGGCTTTTGCGACGCGATAATTAAACCGTTTAATATACAAAGGCTGAGCAACTCGTTGCAGAATATTCTGAGCGACGCCAAAAAACGAACATAAGGGAGAAGGAAGAAGGATCGACGTTCCGGTTTACTGTCAGTCTCGAGCAGGGCTCATGGGGAGGGACCATGCAGAGGGAGAAAACTCTATTCACCGGGGATAGCGCCTCCGTGGGCGAAGCCGGCCCCGCAACCGGGAAGACGGTTACAAAGGGTGAGAAGGATGCCGCCCCGTCCACGGGAGGCAATAGTTCTCCGGGCAGGGTTGTGATCCAGAGATCCGCCCATGATGAGCTTCTCATGCTCCAGTACGATGGTGCTCCCGACCTGCTGGTAAAGGTGATAGCCCGCTATCTCTTCGATGCGCCGCAGACAATAGGGATCATTGGCGATGCCCTGCAGCGGAAGAGCTCCCGCGAGATGTTCCAGGCGGCACATTCGCTTAAAACGAGCAGCAAGATCGTCGGAGCGTTGCACCTGGCATCTCTTTTGGAAGAGGCGGAATTGCGGGGCAGGGAGAACCGGATAGAAGGGGCCGGCGATATTTTTTTGAGGATCCGGGAGGAGTATGAGGCAGTGAAAAACGCCCTTGAGACCCTGCTGGCAGAAAGAAGGTCCGATCCTGATCCAAAACCACCATGATCCGGGAGGAAAAGAATGCGGCTCTATAAGGGGGAGCACAGTGGATAATGAGAAGCCGCCCCTCAGGGACTAACCTTTCCAATGCAATCGCTGCAACTCCTCAAGTGGGTAAAGTTTACCTCACCTGACGAGATATCCTGCTTTTCTTCCCCTCCCTTGACCGTCATATTAAATTGTGAGAAAAGCAGTCATGCGAAAAAAGACCGCTCATCTGCAGAGAATCGACGAAATACTTGCCCGGGCGTTGAAGAAAAGGCATGTTCCCTTCCGTGCGGAAGACCGCCACCTTGCCGATGTATGGGAGAAGGCCGTAGGCCCGCAGATTGCCTCTCAGTCCCGCCCGGGAAACCTGAGAAAGGGCATCCTCTTCGTCAAGGTCTCCAGCTCCGTGTGGATGCAACAGTTACACTTCCTCAAGGAGGAAATAGTCAGCAAATTAAATGTCTTAGAAAAGGCTCCTATTAAGGACATCCGTTTTTCCATCGGTCAGTTGCCATCCCCCGGTAAAGGCGAGGAACAGGCCCCTCAGCCCCTTTCGACGAACCTTCTGAAAGAGAGGGACAAAAAAATGATGGAAGACTGTCTTGCTTCCTTAGCGGATCAGGAACTTAAGGAACTCATAAAAAGGGCGATGCTCAGGGAAATCACCTGGCGAAGGCTCAGGGAGAGGAAAGTTCCCTAAAAATATTCGCCATCTCCTTCGTATAATTAGCCTTGTCGTCATAGATAAAAAGCGGCGGCAAGACTTCCAGTTCTTCTCCCCCCTCCATGATGCCCTCCACAAGCAGAAATTTCCCCAATGCCGAAGTCTGGGAATAGACTATCCGTAATTTTTTCGGCTCAATGCGGTCAACTCTCATGGAAGAAAAAAGCTCCGCCATCCTGGTGGCTGGATAGATAAGGTAGACCCGGCCTGCGGGCTTCAAGACATAAGCCGCAGCCTGTAGAAAATCGCCGGCCGTTGCCAGTATCTCGTGCCTGGCCAGAGCTTTCTCCTTCACCGGGTTAATCCTCCCTGAATTAATTTTTCGGTAAGGGGGATTGGCCACAACCACGTCAAAGGAACGGGGCTGAAAAAGCACCTTTACATCTCTTACATCGCCGGGACGTATCTCCATTCTTTCGCCAAGCCCGTTTAACGCCACACTCCTTCCTGCCATTTCCACCATTTCTTGCTGGACATCAATGCCCGTTATTCTGACATCCTCCCGGCGGCCAGCCAGAATCAAAGAAATCACGCCGCTGCCCGTACCGAGTTCCAGGATATTGTCTGCCGGCCTTAAACTTATAAAATGGGAAAGCAGGAGAGCGTCAAGGGAAAAACGGTAACCCCTTGCCTTTTGGAATACCTTAAGCCGCCCGCCAGCAATATCGTCTAAGGTTTCAATTCCATATGCGAAACAGCTCATGCCCTCACTCCAGAAGATGGATGAATATGCCGCTCCGCAATTTCGGCTCAAACCATGTGGACTTGGGTGGCATGGACCGGCCCGCGTCCGCCGCCTCCATCAACTGCTCAACTGTCGAAGGGTAAAGGGCAAAGGCGACGGAAAATTCACCGGAGTCAACAAGCCTTTCCAGTTCCTCCATACCCCTGATGCCGCCCACAAATTCAATCCTTTTATTGGTCCTGGCGTCATGAACCGATAGAACCGGACCCAGGAGCCGTTCCTGCAGAATGGAAACATCAAGACGGCCTACGGGATCAGATTCGTCATATGTGCCGGTTTTGGCCGCGAGTTTATACCACCTGCCGTCAAGATACATGCCGAATTCATGAAAACGCCGGGGAGATTTGTCGCAAAAATCAGGGGACAGAATAAAATCTTTTCCACACCTTTCCATAAATTCCGCCGCACTTAAACCGTGAAGGTCTTTCACAACGCGGTTGTAGTCCATAATCTTGAGCTGCCTATGAGGAAAAAGCACCGCCATGATATTTTCATATTCGGCATTGCGAACACCTGGGTCCTTTTCCCGCCGCATCCTTGCCACCGCTGCCGCTGCGGCCGCCCGGTGGTGCCCGTCGGCTATGTAAAGGCTGCTTATCCCGGCAAATTCCCGGATAATGGCCGCGATTACTCTTTCCTCCCCTACCGTCCAGACGGTGTGGGAGATGCCGTCACCGTTGACAAAATCATACTCCGGCACAGACTTTATCACTTCCTCTACCAGCCTGTCGATAGCAGGTCGCGCCCGGTAGGTGACAAAAACAGGTCCCGTATGGGCATTTACCCTGTCCACATGGAGGATGCGATCTATTTCCTTATCTTCTCTGGTCAATTCATGTTTCTTTATTTTTCCCGTTTCATACTCGGCGACGTTTACGCCTCCCACGATGCCGTACTGCCGGAAGCTCTTCATACCTTGGCAATAAATGTAAAAACAGGCCTTCTTTTCCTGGAACAGCACACCTTCCCGGATCAGCTTATCGAGGTTTCTTTTTGCCATGTCATAGATAGTCTGGTCATGGGCGGCAATGCCGGGGTACAGGTCAATATCTGATTTCTCCACATGGAGAAAGCTCAGGTCATTGCCTGCCGCGATCCGTTTTGCCTCTTCCTCACTGACTACGTCATAGGGAAGTGAGGCGACTGCTTTTACGTATTGCTTACGCGGTCGCAGCGCCTTAAAGGGAACAATTACAGCCATGATAAAATCTCCTATTGAAAATTTCCTAACATAATGACAAAGTGAAATCAATTCAAAAGGACGCCTTGTAAAAAGGACGGCAAACGAAGAAAGCTGAAAAGGTGAAAAGGTTCGCAGTACCGTCAAGAGTATTCATTCATGGTCTGGAAAGCTCCGGTCAGGGGGTAAAAGGAGCATTTTTTAAGGAAAAATACCCGGAAATGATCGTAGAGGACTTTACGGGAAGCTTTGAGGAAAGGATGGCCAAGCTGAATGCCCTTCTCAAAGACAAGTCCAATCTGATCCTGGTTGGTTCCAGCTATGGAGGATTAATGGCCACTGCCTTTGCCTGCCGGACGAGAAAGAAGATAAAAAAACTCGTTTTGCTGGCGCCGGCCCTGAATCATATGCTATCCGAGGTCAGCGGGCGTATTAAACTGGATTTTCCCGTCACCATCTACCACGGAGACCGGGATAACGTAGTGCCCTCGGGGCCGGTTTACGAAATTGCCCGAAAAATGTTTGCCGATCTTACCTATCATCTGGTAGATGATGACCATTCGCTCCACCAAACTTTTTTTACCATCGCCTGGGACGAACTTTTATCATAGGAGGCGCCTGGAAGAGGCTCAGGAAAGACGATAAGACACAATAGAAAAGGGGTGCCTAAGGCTGAGAGGAATTATTCCAACCCTTTGAACCTGATATGGATAATGCCATCGTAGGGAAAGAAGCTAATAAAATCCGTATTGCGCAATAATGAGAATAAGCTTCCCTTGACTGCCTGTCCCGGGGAGCTTTTTTTTCGACAATTTTGCGGGGTGATAAAAGTGAATATTATGTTGAATGGAAAAAAGGAAGATATATTAAACCCGATAAGCATCAAAGATTTCATCAAGGCAAAGGGCTGGGAACCAGACAGAATAGTCGTGGAAATCAATCTGGAAATACTCAGCAAGGACGCCTGGTCAGAGGTTATCCTGAAGGAAAATGACCATGTGGAAATTTTGGCATTTGTAGGCGGGGGAAAGAACATATGAATGATTATCTTGAAATCGGCGGAATAAAGCTTGAAAACAGGCTGTTTCTGGGAACTGGCAAATTCTCGAGACATACATTAATGGAGGAAGTAATCGGGCAATCTGGAGTCCAGGTGGTAACCGTGGCGGTAAGGAGGATTGACTTCGAATCTACGGAAGAAAACGTTTTACAGCACGTTCCCCAAAGGTGTATCCTCATGCCCAACACTTCCGGGGCAAGAAGCGCCCTGGAAGCGGTGCGTATCGCCCGCATCTCCAGAGCCGCCGGCGGGGGGAACTGGGTAAAAATCGAGGTCATATCCGATCACCGTTACCTGCTGCCCGACAATGATGAGACGATCAAGGCAACGGAAATTCTGGCACAGGATGGCTTTGTCGTTTTGCCTTACATGAACCCCGATCTGATGGTCGCGAAAAAATTAAAAGATGCGGGCGCGGCGGCCGTGATGCCCTTGGGAGCGCCAATCGGCAGCAACCGCGGATTGCAGACGAGGGAGATGATCAGGATTTTAATTGAAGAGATCGACCTTCCCATAATTGTGGATGCAGGCATCGGCAGGCCTTCACAGGCGGCCGAGGCCATGGAGATGGGAGCCGCCGCCGTCCTGGTAAACACGGCCATCGCCACGTCGGATGATCCCGTTTCCATGGCCATAGCCTTCGATTATGCGGTAAAGGCCGGCAGGATGGCCTACTTATCGGGGTTAGCGGCAACAAGACAAACAGCCGAGCCCTCCTCCCCGTTGACCGGTTTCCTCAGGTAGGATGTATTATGAGTTTTTACGATATCTATTCACAGTGGAGAAATTTTGATTTCAGCGGCTTCTTCCAAAAAGTTTCCGCGAAAGATGTTCAGGCAGCGCTGGCAAAAGACAGGTTGACTGCGATGGATTTTCTGACGTTTCTCTCGCCGGCGGCAGATATTTGCCTCGAGTCTGTGGCACGTGAGTCCCACCGGGTCACCGTCCGGAACTTCGGCAAGGTTATCTTCCTTTTTACTCCGCTCTATCTGTCCGACTATTGCGAGAATCAATGCGTCTACTGCGGTTTCAGTAAAAAAAATATCTTCAACCGGAAAAAACTGTCTGAGGAAGAGATTGAAGAAGAGGCAAAAGAAATTGCCAAAACGGACATGCGCCATGTCCTCATTCTCACCGGCGAATCAAGGAGGGAGACGTCGCCTGCCTATATAAAAAGATCCCTGAAGGTTCTCAAGAAGTACTTTTCATCCATCTCCCTGGAGATATATCCCCTGGAAACGGCGGAATACGAAGAGCTTATAAACGCAGGCGCTGATGGGCTGACGATCTACCAGGAAGTCTATGATGAGAAGGTATACGACGAGATCCATTTGTCAGGGCCGAAAAAGAATTATCTATACCGGCTCGACGCTCCGGAGCGGGGGTGCCGTGCAGGGATGCGGACCGTAACCGTAGGCCCCCTCTTAGGATTGGAGGACTGGCGACGGGAGGCATTCTTTGCCGGAATCCACGCCCATTATCTTCAGAACACCTATTGGGACGTAGAAATCAGTCTTTCCTTCCCCAGGCTTCGCCCCCATAGGGGAAA
>DATESZ010000111.1:0-13229 GCA_035283845.1 Syntrophales bacterium
TTATTGGTTTTGAGATGTTCCACTGCCGCCTCGCCGCTGGAAGCAGAATTAACATGGTAACCAAGACTCGTCAGAATAGAGGTTGCCACGTTTCTCTGATCCTGAACGTCATCTACCACCAGAACTGATTCTCCATGACCCAGGTATTGCTCCAGGGGTATCTTCCCTGTCTTCTCACCCACGGTTTCCCTCGTCACGGGGAAGTAGAGCGTAAAGGCAGTCCCTTTACCCTCGATACTCTGGACATCAATGTAGCCTTTATGATCTTTAACGGTCCCCCAGACAATTGACAACCCCAGTCCTGTTCCGCTCCGCCCCATCTTCTTCTTTGTAAAGAAAGGCTCAAATATCTTGCCCATGTCTTCCGATGAGATGCCTGTCCCTGTATCCGATACGCTCAGGACCACGTAGTCCCCTTCCTCTACCCTGTCATAACCCCGGACTGCCTTGTCGAGATAACGGTTCTCCGTCCGGATCACTACTTCCCCGCTGCCCATAATGGCTTCCGCCGCATTCGACACCAGGTTCAGAACTGTTTTCTCCAGATGGACGGGAGATCCCCTGATATTCAATAAGTCCTTTCCCAGCTCTGACTTGAAGTCCACAGGGCTGTGATAGTCTTTTACTCTTTTAAATTCCTGGGTTACAAAAAGATTGGAAACGACTCTGTTTAAATCGACTACCTCAGATACTGAAACGCCTCTTCTGGCCAGCGTCAGCAGGTCCTGAATGATAGCGGCGGCCTTTTCGCTGGATTTCATAATGTTCGCGGCATATTCCCGTGTGGGATTGCCTTCCGGTATGCTTTCCATAAGAAGCTCAGAATATCCCGAAGTGACGCCGAGGACGTTATTGAGATCATGGGCCACACCTCCAGCCAACTGTCCCAGGGCCTCCATCTTCTCGGCACGTTGCAGACGTTCCTGTAGGACTCGCTTCTCCTCCTCCGAAAGCTTGCGGTCGGTGATGTCGATTACCATAGAAATATAATAGAGCAATGCGCCTTGCTCATCGTGGACGCTTGAAACGATCAGGTGACCCCAAAGCACTTCACCACTCTTTTTGATATAGCGCTTCTCGGTTTGGTAGAAGGGAATTTTGCCCAGTCCTACCATCTTTGCATTCTCTATGTCCTGCTTGAGATGATCGGGGTGCGTTATATCAGCGACTGTCATGGAGTGGAGTTCATCTGCCGAGTATCCCGTCATACGGCAAAATGCAGGGTTAACTTTCTCAAATGCAAGTGATGGCGAGGCGATGCTCATACCCAGATGAGCATCTTCAAATATTTTCCTGAACCGTTCTTCGCTATCCCGCAAATTCTTCTCCGCCTGCTTTTGATCGGTAATGTCACGTAAAAAAGCTACAAGCTGCCCACCTTCGACAGGCTGGGATTGGATGCCGACTCCGACGTCGAAAATGGTTCCATCCCTGCGGCGATGCCGGGACTCGAAACGATCCTCGCCCCGTGCCATGACCTTTTGTATGTGGTGAATGAGGCTATCGGCCGTTTCGGTGATCGATATGTCGGAAACTCTCATGACCAGGAGTTCCTCTGCACTATATCCGCTCATCCGGCAATAGGTCTGATTGACTTCCAGCAGACGCCCTTGCTTGTCTACACGCCAGAAGCCGTCCATGGACGTCTCAAGTATAGTCCTGTGCCGTTCCTCACTTTCCCGCAGGGTCTCTGCCTTATCATCTCTCTCTCTGTTGGCTTTGTCTATGTCATTGCCGATTGATTTTGCTATCGTCGCTATGACGATGCCGACAATAACTGCAGCAAAGACAACTGATAAATATGATGTCAGTGCAACGTTAATCTTTAAGTGTAACGAAATTGTATGGATGGAATCAGTGATTAGAATAAAAGCAACTGCTGTGGGAAGAAAAGCCCTCGTTAAGCGACTGCGCATTGAGGGACCGGCAAACAATTGGACCAATGGAACAGAAGACCCCGATGCGAAAATGATTCCCAGACCAAGAAAGAAAAAGGCAACTGCCGTTGGAAAGGCAACTGGAATTATAGTTCCGCCATATAATAGAGGTGTTCCATGCGCATAACCAAGAATAATTGCCAATCCTGCAACACTCACGCTCAGTCCCATAAATGAAGCGGTATTTTTATACAGTTGTTTTTTCTGACCGGGGAGGCAGAGCAGCAAGATGCCTGATGAGGCGATAATGAACATCATTTCCGTAACAGGAGACATGTGTCCGGCGTGATGCGGGTACTGCGAATAAAGCTCAGCAAACCCCAGATGTTCTGCTTCAATGGTAGTTCCCATTAAGAAAGCTATAAGCAATATTGAAGCAATTAGGATGGTTAAGGATGCGCACAATGCCGTAATCGTTCGGTGAGGAACGCCGGCAAAGATAGTATAAATAAGAAAGGGAGTGCCCAATATGCTGAAACATAATGCAGTGCTGGGAGCGATGGGGATGTAGGATGGACTTAAGCCGGTCAGTATTGTTGACATCAAGGCCCATCCTTTTAGAGATAAGGCGCTGATGGCAACTGTAATAATTAAACTCCAGCGGGATAAACGTCTTAAGGCCGATTCTAAGCGTTCTTCAGCATTCATCAATGTACCTGCTTTAGGCTTGGGTCTGCGACAAAAATGTGGGTATCATATTCTTGCAGAGACGAATCCCCCCTTTATCAAATGGGGGCAGGGGGATTTTAATACACACCTATATGCGATCTGTTTTCTTCAGAAAGCGGGCGACGCCGTATAAGATAAAAAAAGGAGTTGCAAATAGAGCTATAAGTTCAGGACGGCCGAGTATGCCGACCGGGCCGATCAAGTAGCGATATTTGGCTATCAGAAGAACATAAGCGCCAAAAAACCAAACGAATAGGGTCCCGTACTCTTTGGCAATCACCCTTTTCCAGTCGAAGCGATGCCGTCTCATTGTTTGAGCCAGCCCCTGCAGCCGAGGCAAGAAGCGGTTCGTATCGCGAAGGTACTCGTCATATTTTTCCCCAAATTTCTCGCGCAGGAAACGCTCTTCTTCTAAGACGATGCTCAAGTAGACCAGAAGAAAGAAAGGAAAAATAGCGAGGTAAGTCCAGGGCGAGCCGTAGATCAGACAGAACCCCAGGGCGAAAAGGAGATTGCCGACATACATCGGATTGCGCGTATGCGCATAGATCCCCTCTATCACGAGATCTTCTGCGTAAACCTGTCCGTTGCGCCCCCCCCGGACAATGTTGTAGACGAGGCCGATCGTGAGACACCGGATGGTTTCACCGAGCATAGCCACGTTCAGGCCGATACCGGTCGCAAAAAGATCCCATCTCCGACTCCCTGCAAAAAATGCCGGCCGGACTAAAAGCGCCCCCAGCAGGTAAACAACGGGAAACAATCCATTTCGGAAGCGAAAGAAAAAAGCTCCGATGGCGCAAAGTGTTTTATACATGGAAGAGCGATCTTTTGCTATCGTTTTAGCGGCATTCATTTTATGGCGATCATCCCGCAGAAGTTATACCACCTGAAAAACATCTCGCAACTCCTAAACCCGCATTCCACAAGAAGGTCCCGGTTCTCGGAGTAATTGTACGGAATCAGCACATTCTCGAGGGCTTCCCTCTTTTGCGCAATCTCCAGCTCCGAGTAGCCGTTTCTCCTTTTCATTTCATAGTAGTATTTAATGAATAATCTATTTATCGTCGAGTCCGGACTGAGAACCTTCTCAACGAGGATTAGACATCCATCCTTATTGATGCCGGAAGCGACCTCCCTGACCACGCGCGTGCGACGAAGCGGTCTGACAAATTGAAGAACCAGGTTCATAATGACCATGGAGGCGTTTTCAATGCTCCCGCTGTTATTCAGGTCTGAACAAATGAGCTCGCAAGGGTGCGTGATTGCAGAGCTTGCCAGTTTCTCTTTCGCCTTGGCAAGCATCGCCTCAGACGCATCCGTACCGATGAAATTCACACCTTTGGCTACCGCGGAATCGATTTGAATGAAGGTGTTGCAGGTGGAACATCCCAGATCATAGAGGTTGGTGCCGGGGACGGCAAAATCGGCCGCCATCTCCCCGATCATCCGCTGGATCTCTGTGTAGAAAGGGACGGAGCGATCGAGCATATTGTCAAATACCCTGGCTGTGTCCTCGCCGAAATCGAAATCCTTCGTCTGAAGCCCTTCCTTTCGGAACAGGTCATCATTTGTAGACGGCATAACACCTCCTTTACTGAATCAAAAACGGGTCACTACCACAGATAGGCTAAAAAAAACTTTTCCGTTTCATACCTTATATTTTTTACCAATCGGTTAACAAAACCGTTTTGTGTAATTCCGAATTCGCACTTCTTACATATGAAGTCATTGGGCGATGGCGCGCCGCCATATATCTGGCTGATCTTCTGCAACATTTCGTTTCCATTCCAGACACCCTGTATTGTATTGTTTTTCAGATTGCCAACAATCTCCTCCCGCCCCATATCATTACAACAAAGAACCACAGCTCCATCAAAACATATGACCATCTCGCCTAATGGCCGGCCGGGGTTGCATCCACACAATGAGGTTTTGTTGCGGACAGCTATCTCAGGCAATAAACCTGCCCTGTTATTAGGTAATGGCATCCTTACGGTTATATCTTTTTGGCGGAAAAAAGAACGGACACGTTTCGCTTCTCCTCTCGGCCAATGATATGGAATGCTTTGAATGTCAACTTTATCTTTGGAATAATTATGCGATAGATAATCTATATTTCTTAGTGTCTTGTCAATATTTAAACCCATTATCCGTTTATACACGTCTGCAGAAATTCCATGACAGCTTATTGTAACCGGCCCATTAAACCCTGTCCCCTTCAATGAATCAACCACTTCCGGTGTCATAAGTTCTGCATTAGTTTGAATGCTAAAGTTGAGATCCGACTGTATTACATAGCGCAATCTGTCGATTGCTATTTTCGGGTGAACAAATAATTCTCCCATATTACAGAACAAGACATCACCCCTAAACTCGTTCTTTTTTGATAAATCGCTGAAATCATCGATTATTTTAATAAATAGATTTTCATCCATAATCCCCATGGGATTCTTTTTTTTCAAAAAGGGATATGGGCAAATAGAACATCTCGCATTACAATAAGAATGAATATCTACGATAAGTTGCTTAGGATATGAATCGCGCGCGGGGAGTGGAAGGGGCATTTCTTGACTCTTATTATATTGCTGCAATGCACTAAATTCTACTTTACATACTCCAGAACAATTATATCTTCATCGTCCCCAAGGCACATGGCATGAATCATTTCACCCTTTATAATACCTTTCAAACCAGCGGAATCAATAATGCCGGCTATGAAAGTGTTTGATGCTTCTCTCCATGCCTTGCATATTTCATCAGTGGCCTTCATCCCAAGAAGCATCTGTCCAAAGCCCCAAAATGAGCACATGGACCCATGCAGGGTCTTTCGATCCTTACCATCCTCTTTAAGGGTTACGGGGTTCAATAGATTATTGTAGCCAACCTTAATTAGATTCGCAAGCGTATCAATGTCCTTGACTTCCTTAAGCCCTAATTTCTCCTTAAGTAAGGAATAACATATTTTACCCATTTGATACCATGCCTTAGAGACAATTTCGTAGGTTTTTTGAGGCCCAAACTCTTCCTCAAGCGCCATATCAAAACCTCTCTCCAGTAAAAACGGAAAAAGAAGGATATTTTCCAATTGTTCCAGAGAAATATTGTCTGGATCCGCCCCCGTCCTTTTTAACGCCTCTTTAGTATCCCATCTCTCCTGCATTATGATGCCCTCCTTTTAATTTGAGTTATCCATACGATCTTCCACTCGAAAATACCTTTCACCCTCCCCCTTCCCCCTCCCCTTGAGGGAGGGGGAAGGGGGAGGGGTAATTTTCATTCTCCTTTGTGACGGGTACCGTCATGAGGGTTTCACCTGTTGGCCAACAACTTGCAGCTACGTCTGTAAGATCAAGGAGGTATAACATGAAATCAAGTACGAAGTACCAGGCGGAAGGAACGTTTCACGAAGTGAAAGGTAAGTTCAAGGAGATCGCCGCGGAACTAAGCGACAATCCTGAGTTAGAAGCTGAAGGTGCTTATGAAAAGATAGCCGGCAAAATTCAGGAAAAGATCGGTGATTTCAAGAAGATTTTGGGGAAGTAGTGAGAGCGGCGTACCATGCACCGTCGTATCCTTGGGCCCCCTGCTGTGGAAGCATGATACACCTCAACCAGGACTCTGAAAGGCAAGATGTCTTCAGAGCAAAAAAATTCAAAAAACAACAGCAACAACAATAAAAGGAACGTACAAATGAAAGTAATGTATAGATTAGCGGTAATTATCGTGACGGTTGTCGCTCTGCTCATCACCAGTGCAAAGATGTATAATGACCTGTCTTTGCCCGTAATCCGGACTAACTACGGCCTGCATCTCAATGTTTTCGGTGACCGTTGCAGGTCTCACCGGTGTCTTGAGAGTGGACAACAGGATGGAAGTCAAAGGGGTACGTCCCGCTGAGAACTCGGACGATCTGAGTTAAAGATCAGATAGAAGAAAAATGCAATAACTAGGCTACTCTTGCATGATACACCACAACCACGACTCCAAAAAAACATGAGGTCTAAAGAGTTCAAAAAACAGTAGTAACAACAACTTGGCGTATGACTTTGTTTATGTGGACGAAAAGAGCTTCGAGAAATACAAGCCTGCCTCATTCCGGCAATTTGTTGAGGGCTTCAGGGAATACAGGGAGAAAATCATTTTTGCATCATAAGTAAATCACCTACCGCCTGAAATACTTCATCCACGCTGATTTGGTGCATGCATGCCCGGGTTTGACATTTCTTGAGAAAACAGGGGCTGCATGACAGATTGCTGCGTATCACACGATGTCCCTTTCCATAGGGACCGGTGCGAATGGGATCGGTAGGTCCAAAAAGAGCAGCCACCGGGGCGCCCACTGCCGCCGCGATGTGCATCGGCCCGGAGTCGGTGGTGACCACGGCTGCCGCCTGCCGGTACAGACAGGCGAGTTCCCGGAGGGAGGTTTCTCCGGCGAGATTTACGGCAGTTGTTTTCATGCATGCCTGGATTCGACTAATCTCTTTTTTTTCTGCGCCGGTAAAAACCACGGGGACTTTATATTCACGCAAGATCAGGTCGCATAAACGGGCGAAGCTCTCATCATCCCAGAGTTTCGTCACCCATAAAGCGGCAGGATTGACGGCAACGAACTTCTTTCCGGCCAGGCCTTTCGCTTCAAGCAGTCCGGCAACCTTCTTTTCATCTGCCTCACCTATAGGAATCAGAAATTCCGCCCTTCCCTCCTCGCAATATTCTAATTTCAGGGCCTCTTTATGCTCTGTAAAATCTGTCCGGGAGAGATGGCGGACAAAGTCCAGATAACGGCAGACGGCATGTTTGTTCATGTCCTCGGGTATCTTCTCGTTCAGAAAAAGACCGCTAAGCTCCTGCATGCTTTTATAGCCAAGCTTCCGTTTTGCTCGTGCAAGAAAGATAATTACGGAACTTTTGAGCAAACCGTGAAAGTCGATGACCAGATCATAGCGAATGTTCCTTAGGGTTCTGATAAATTCTGTTATCTCTTTTAAAACCGATAGCTGTCCCTTTTTGAGCTCTTGTATCCATCGTTTCCTGCGGGATACGATAACGCAATCAAGATAGGGGTGATCTTTGATCAAGTCGGAAGCTGCTTCCTCGATCACCCAGGCAATATGGGCACGGGGATAGAGTTTCCTCAAGGCGGAAAGCGAAGGCAGGGTATGAACGACATCTCCAATGGCGCTCAATTTGACGATGAGAATGTTCATTTACGACACCCTTTGATTATCCACTCAACGGCCTCAAGAATATCGTCGGCTATATAAGAAGGCCTGACAGGGGAGCAGATAAGTTCTTTTTCCTGTTCCTCACCGTATCCCGTTCTCACCAGAATACTCTTTGCGCCAGCCTTGGCTCCTGCTTCTATATCTTTCAGGGTATCGCCTATCATGTAGGACTGCTTAAGGTTGATGCCCATGTCTTTTGCGGCGGCAATCAATATCCCTGCCTCCGGTTTGCGACAACTGCAAACTATTCGGTAAGGCGCCTTGCCCTCCGTCGGATGGTGTGGGCAATAAAAAAAGGCGTCAATATGGGCGCCCCTCTCCGTGAGTAAATCCTGAATACGGCGATGAACCTCCAAAACAAGATCCTCCGTGAAATAACCTCTTGCGACGCCGGACTGATTGGTGATCACCACGGATTTCATGCCGCTTTCATTAATCATTCTGACGGCAGCAAAGGTTTGAGGATAGATGACCAGTTTTTCAAGACTATCCAGGTATCCGACTTCCTCATTTATTGTGCCGTCCCGGTCCATAAAAACTGCCGGTTGCCCCTTCACATTCCGCATAATACCCTCTTTGCCGCCCTGTAAACTTCATCGGTTAATATTAAATCCATACAGCGGAAATCCGTGGGACAGGTTTCTCTAAGACAGGGGCTACAGTCCACCCCCCGGTAAATAATCGTATTTTTATCGCCCATCGGGGAAGTCGTTAGGGGATTTGTCGATCCGAAGATGGCTATTGTTGGTGTATTCAATCCCCCTGCCACATGCATCAAACCGGAATCATTGGAAACAAAAAGGCAACAGCGGGCGATCAGCGATACAGCCGTCCGGAGATCCGTAACACCCGTCAGATCAATAAGAGGGTATATAGCCCTTCGCTGCACGGCCGCGGTTGTTCCCCTGTCGCCTTCGCTCCCGAAAAGAATTATTTGCGCTGAGAACTCTTCCTTCAACCTGTCGGCAAGAACGGCAAATCTCTCGGGAAACCATTTTTTTGCCGGCCCATAGGTGGCGCCGGGCGCCATGCCGATAATGGGGTGATTTTCATCTACGCCATAATCCTGAAGCAGGCCTCCGGCCTTCTGCCAATCCTCATCGGCCAGACGTAAATAAGGACCCTCTTGACCTTCTTCACACCCGAGAGATTTTAACATCTCTACATAGTAACCCCTCTGATGGATGTTCTTGACGGCTTTGGTTCTCACTACAGCATGGGTAAGAAGAAAACCGCGGGCGTCCGTGTTATAGCCGGCACGGACCGGGATGCCGGCAAGCCGGGCAATGATGGCCGCTTCGATGGCATTTTGCAACAGGATAGCCGCCCCGAAATTCATGGCTTTAAGTTCCTTAGCCAGTCGGAATATACCAGATATTCCATTGTGAACACCGGGACTTTCGTAAATTATTACGTCATCGACGCAAGGACAGAGGCGGTAAATATCAGCGACCCAGGGTTTTGCCAGAACGAATATCCCGGCCTGGGGATATGTTTCCCGGATGGCAGAAATGGCGGCAAGGGTGATAACGGCATCGCCAATCCAGTTCGTTCCCCTGACGAGTATCCTCTCCACCCCCTCGCGGGACAATTTCTTCGTGTTTCTCATCTGCATCATACGGCCTGCCAGGGTTTTGTTTTCCAGCGATTATGAACCCATAACCAATGATCAGGATGCTTCCGCACCATTTCCTCGACCACTCTGGTAAAATTCTGCGTATTCACTGCCATATCGGAATCCCAATCGCCCGTCTCCAGGATTTCCATTTCCCTTCCGAGGATAATGCGGTACCTGCCGTCGGGCATTCTTAATGAAAAAGAAGGAATGACAGCGGCACGGCTGCGCAGGGCAAGTTGGGCAACAGCGTCCGTTGTGCAGACGGGCCGCGAAAAGAAATCGACAAAGACGCCTTCCCGCTTTGCCATATTCTGGTCGATAAGAATGCCGACGATCATATTATTTTGTAGAGAACGAAGCATCTGTCTCATGGCTTTTTCCTTATCAAGAGGCATATTGCCTGTGGATGCCCTGACCAGGAAAACCAAATCGTCAAGAAAGGCATTATCGAGGCAACGGTAGAGAACGACAATAGGCGCCAGCAGAAGGGATAATGCGGCGGCGGAAAGCTCCCAGTTGCCGAAATGGGCGCTGAACAGGATGACGCCTCTTCCCTTTTTCAGAGCCTCGCGGCAGTTATCAAGGCCTTCCGTCTCCATCAGATCAGCTATATTATCTTTTGAAAGCGATGGTATATCAAAAAATTCCGCCCCAACGATAGCAATATTCCTGTAAACCCCTTTGGCAATGGCTATGATTTCTTCCATGTTCTTATCAGGAAAGGCACACTTGAGATTATGCAGAGCAATCAAGCGATGCCGGGGAAAGAAGCGATAATAAAGCAGGGCAATTACCGTAAATAATCCCCTGCGCCACCTCAGTGGTATAAACCGGCAGCATCTGATGATAACTCGAGAAAAAAAAATATGCCTGGGTTTGCCGTCTTTTTCCTGCATGCTACAAAGTCCCGCCTTTTAAAATTACTTACGAAGCCGCCAACTTTTGCATAATCAGCCTGCGAAAATCATCGCCCTGGTCAATTATGGTCATCTCTATGCGCAGGAGAAATACTTCTTTTAAGAAATCCGGGAAATCGCGCAGCCTTACCCCATCTTTCTCCGTCGTCAGGATAATTGTGGCTTGTAAATCTTCCGCCTCTTTCCTGATGGCGACAATATCTTCCGCAGTAAAAACATGATGGTCAGGAAAGGTAAAGAAGCCTGTCAGGCAAACTCCCAGGTTTTCGATAGTCCGGCGAAAGGACTGGGGCGTGCCGATTCCGGCGAAGGCGTATATGTTTTTCCCTTTCAGCCAGTCGAGGGGCAGCAGCTCCTCTTTACCGCTGACGATTGTTAGAGGCTTATGATAACTATAAAAAAGGTTTGGGAAACCACGCAAAAAAGGTTCCAGGGGGGGGGGAGACTCCCCCCGTCTGTTTTCCTCCGGGCTGCTTCCTGTCAATAAAATTATATCCGCGCGCTTCAAGGCTGTTACCGGTTCCCTCAAAGAGCCGGCAGGCAATAAACAGCCATTGCCCAGGGGTCTGGCATTATTCAGAAGCAATATGTCCAGATCCCGGTGTAAGCGGCGATGCTGGAATCCATCATCGAGGATAAGGATGTCGGCTCCCAATTCATCAATCGCCATTCTGCCCGTAACATAGCGGCGCGAACCGACAATTACCGGAATTTCAGACAGCATACCGGCCATAAGGAATGGCTCGTCGCCTGCCTCATGATGTTTCTTGAGGAGGTTCCGTCCATCGGATACAATTTGAACACCTTTGCCATGTTTACGTCCATAGCCGCGGGAAAGAATTGCCGGTTTATAGTTTTCTTCTTTCAGCATTCTCGCCAGCATCATTGCCGTCGGTGTTTTTCCCGTGCCGCCTACGGCGATATTGCCGATACTGATGACCTGGCGGGAAAGTTTTTTTGACTTGAGAATGCCGCTGTCATAAAGAAGATTCCTGACACCGACCAAGGCGCGGTAAGGAAGAGCAAGAACAAACAGCAGGATAAAAAAAGGAAGCAGCGCCCCGGATTGGTAGCTGCCGTCCCAGATCTTTCCCAGTGCATTTTGTCGGCTAATCATTATGGTTCATCCGGTTGACGCGTACTTTCATGGAAATGGATGAGATCAAAGCCCGATAGCAAGCAACCTCACTTTCACTCGAAAATGCGCATCTAAGTATTCGATTTCCTTATATTCACCTGTGTAGCCATTTTCATTCTCATTTGTGTCGGGTACCGTCATGAGGGTTTCACCTACAACTTTCCAGTAAAAAGTGATCATCGGTATTTAGTATTACGGGTTGAAAGAGGACAATGTCGTGATCGCCGCAAGGAACAAAAAGTGAGATTAATCCCTTTTGCACGTACTTATAGTGAAAATCGTCCCTTTCATCAAGCACTTCCTGTCTAGAGTTTGTACCCAAAACGACCTAAGAGCCGCCTCCCTAATTTTCGTGCTTTACAACTCCTACCTTGAAGCCCTAAATCCTCGAACTTATAAGTCTCTTTATGCTATCTATTGCACTCGGCACCAATTCAAAGATGTCTCCAGTTTGTTTTGCAATGCCATTGGCAGTCAAAAAATGAAAAAAAGCGCTTATGCTCTTTGGTTTGAATTTTGAGAATTTTTTGAACTCTGGACCGGTCATTTTTCTCCGCTCTAAGAAAACCTCCCATAGCTTGGCACGGTCTAGAAGGTGTCTTTGTATTTGGTCCCGTGGTATTGATTCAAAGTCCCTCAGTGGTGTTGTATCTTCTTCAATGCCCCTGTCCAAAAGTTCTCTTATTGTGGAAACAATATCTTCTTTAATTGTATAAGTTTTCCCACTCCCTGTTGCCAGTTGGTTTCCGGTCAAGAACTTTGTAAATCCCGAGACGGCCATAGGTTTGAAATGTGACAGTTCTTTAAAAGCATCCGTTGTTAACACTCTTTTTTGGATGAATTGTGTCCATAGTTCTTTCCGGTTTAGGATGTTCGCTATGATTAGTGTTTTTCTATGTGGAGTAATCTGACGGAAAAATAGCGGTTTTCGGTGGTTATTATTTGGATCAGAAATTTTGGTGGTTGGCGGAATTTTGATCTTTTGTGGAAGCAACAGATTGTCTATGTAGCTTTTTAGAAAATTCCTCGTTTCATCGTCTGATGGCCTATGTCCACACATCGTCTCAGTTGTTTCTGAAAGTAGCGAAAGCAGGGAGGGGTGAGGTTCTGAGATGATTTTGTTCCATGTAGCAGGAAGGTTTTTTTCTATTACCTTTTTCTTTACCTCACTCTCGACCAGCTTCTTGGCATATTCAATCGACTTTTTCGATCGGATATTCTCTTGTGAAAGCAGCTCCTGGAACATTTCCGCGACCTCGTCTAATCCCTGTTCACAGATGTCAATTGCATAGAATTTCCTATCCATCCAGTCTCCCTCTTTCATCGGGAGGTAGAACCACCACAAAAGGCCGCTTGTAAGTATGGCTAGTTCCACTCCCGCTTGAAATGCGTAGTCCAGGATTTGCATCTGTCATAGTCTAAGTCTGAATCCGGTTTTTTTGCTTCGATAAAAACCACATTCTTACCTTGGATTTTGAGAGCGTAATCTACCCTTCCTATACCCGAAGAATAATGCCCGCTTTTGCTTTCGCTTCATCATACTCTAGCACCTTATTATTGCTCTTGACCTTTTGAAGAAGCTCTTTAAGCGCATCACTCATACAATACCTCCTAGTTTTACATTCAGCCAATTTGTTGTCCAGTCCGGACTGTTGCTATCGATTTCTATTTGTAATTTAGCATAAAATACCAAAATAGAAAAAACATGATTACAGGAAG
>DATESZ010000112.1:0-5106 GCA_035283845.1 Syntrophales bacterium
GGCGCAACCGGCGCGGCAGGTAAAGATTTTGCCGTCAACGTCGCCACTATGAGTAGCGAATCTCTGGCTGCGCTTTCGTTCTCAACAACAGAAAGCAAGGTAACCAGCGTTGTCATCGGCAGCCCGCCGGTTGTCAGCTTCAAGGTGATCGATGCCGCCGGTAACGGCGTAACGGGCCTGGGAGTTAAAAACACCGCCGGCACCGCCCTCAACTATTTTCGCTTCTCCATTGCCAAGCTCGTGCCCGGCGCCAACGGCAGCCCCGATGCGTGGGTCAGCTACATGGTGACCGGCACCTCCCTCCCCTTACGCGAGAGCGAAGGCAACCTGGTGGATAACGGCGACGGAAGCTACGTCTATACCTTCGTAAAGGATGTAAAAAGTGTTCCGGGCGTTACGTATGATGGGACACTGACCCACCGGGTGGCGATCCAGATTTCCGGCAATATTCCCGGCACCTCTCCCGCCGTCGCTCTCAAAAACCCGCTGAACATCATCTATGACTGGGTTCCCGCCGGCGGAGCGGTAAGCACCAAACGCGAGATAGTTCAGGCCGCAAACTGCTTTGAATGCCACGGGAAGTTCACCTTCCACAGCGGCGGCCGTCAGGACACGAGAATGTGCGTGGTCTGCCATACCGACCAGTGGCGCATGGGTAAAACGGAAGCGGCAGTTGACGCCAGTGGGAATTTTACTGCTGAAGCTACTGCGGCCGGCACCTATCTTGTCGGTGATAGGGCAGTTCCGAACTTCGTCAACTTGATCCACAAGATACACATGGGCAATAAACTCACCAAGCAGGGTTATAACTTTGAAAACGTCCTCTTCAACGAGGTGACCTATCCCCAGGATATTAGAAATTGCCACAAGTGCCATAGTGAATCCACGGCCACGCCCCAGGGCGATAACTGGATGACCAAGCCCAGCCGGCTCGCCTGCGGCGCCTGCCATGACAACGTGGACTTTGCCACAGGGACGAACCATATAGGCGGTCGTCAAGCCAATGACGCGCTCTGCTATATCTGCCATGACGCCATATCCATCGCAACGTACCACACTTTGCCATCAACGGCAGATGCAACCAAGCGCACCATGAGTGCTACTATTACTGGAGTAGTGGTTGATTCTAACGGCGGAGTTACGGTTACCTTTACCATGACAGATAATGGCATCCCAGTAACTGATCGGGCAAAGTTCAGTAACCCGGAGTTTTCCCTTGCCAAGCTTGTTCCAGGCGTTGGTGGAGCATCTAGCGACTGGGTGAGCTACACCAGTCGCTACCGCACCAAGGACGCCGCCGTGGAGCCGGTTCTTCAGGGATATAATGAAAGTAATGGCACCGTTACTGATCTTGGAGGCGGCACCTGGAGCTACAAGTTCAAGCTGATAACAGCCGAACCTGAAGGTGACATCAGAAACGTCACGCATGCCCACAACGTATCCACGGTTGCAGGAGTTTACAATTCGGCAAACTGGCCGACAGGTCCTAATGTTGTCACATACGAACCGACATTGACCCATCGGGTAGCAATGTATTTTCAAAAAGTTGGTACGCCAAATGTTGATAATGCTACCGATGCATATTTCGACTTTGTTCCAAATGGCGCTGCAGTTACGGAAACACGCAATATTGTAACGATGAACAACTGCGCTGTCTGTCATGCCGGCATAAAGCGGCATAAAGGCTATGCTATTGAACTTTGCGTAACGTGCCATAACCAGGGTACCTCTAACCCCTTCAGTGGTGGAGAGTCCGTTGATCTGCAGCGCTTCATCCACAAGCTGCATATGGGTAAGAATCTCCCGAGTGTAATTGCCGGTGGAACATTCATAATCAACAACGAAAATTACGGTGAGCTATCGTATCCTGGAATTATCAAGAACTGCAGTGTCTGCCATGTCGAAGGCGCCAGCGCTCCCAAGAATGCTGCCAACTGGCGGACAATCCCTACCAGCCGCGCCTGTGGCACTTGTCATGACAGCACCATGGCGCTTGCCCACATAAGCTCAAATATTGTTGGCGGAACTGAGCTTTGTGCTGTTTGCCATGGTACCGGCAGGACGGCGGATGTCGTTGTGGTTCACAAGTAAGAAGTCAACTGCGAACCGGAAAATTTTACGGGCGCTGGAAGTAACAATCTCCAGCGCCACATTAAAAAGAGGCGGACACCCCGGGGTCCGCCTCTTTTGTCATTGCCGTCCCCGGCGTAGTTTAACTCCGGTGAATTTATTTGACATTTCAAAATGCACATGAACTATCCTGCATATTAAGCTTTTCCTGCAGGGAGACCATTGAATTTTATTCCATACGTCCACTACAGCGGGTGGAACTCCATCCGCCTGACTGACGGCAGAGGGCTGGTTGATTCTCTGTTGGCGCTTGATGATGAAATGGTGAAATTAGGACTTTTCGCGACCGCATTAGATCGTCTTCATTCATGCGAACCGAAAATGTCGGCTGAAAAGATGAAAATCTTCGTATCTTCATCTTTCCAGGCATGGGAAGGCAGTCCCGCTTTACAACAAGTTTCCTTGAGAAAGGTCATGCAGTCCCAGTTATATTCCGTGGCCACCTGGGGCAGCAGCAGTCCGCCGCATCCCCCCTTCAGGATGTACAGACCGTGCCGGCCAACTTCAATCTCCTTAACGTCACGAATCTCTTTCAAAGGTGAAAGCACCGATATTTCTATAGTTACATCCTTCCATTCTTCCTGTCTCAAAGGAGGGAATCTCGGATCATTAAAAGCTGCCGCCGCCGCCATTTCTTCAATGGTCTTATACAAGGGTTTCCTTGCCTCAATGTATCCGATACAACCCCTTAACCTGCCGTGCTTTTTAAGAGTCACAAAGGCGCCGCGCTTCTGCTTCAAAATTTCCGTCAAACCCGCAGGTTCCGGAATGGCGATTCCCTTAAGTTTGGCCTCGATCGTTGCCCGCACTATGTTAAGCAGCGTTTGCCGATCCCCCTCCGTTAACCCTGTCCCGGCGCCATCTCGCAGGCGGTTCCGGCTATCCGCATACTCCCCGGATTCTCTATCGCTGTAGAAAACTGCGGCGGCATACCCCACGACACTGCTGTGATCTCCCGTGACGTCTCCTGAATTGGCATACTTCAAAAGTTTGGACCTGCTGGCGCCCAGTCTTTTAGCCGCCATCATGGCCACCGCCGCCGGACCGCCTCCGCAAGCTTCAAATTTCTGTACTTCCAGGTCTTTTAAGAAACCATCGGGATCCAGTTTATCCAGATAGGCAAGCGCCAGGGAATCCAATTTTACCGCCTCGTCATAACTATGGAAATGTGAAAGGTCGGAGCTGCCCACCAGGAGAACCTTTTTCCCCCCCACTGCCGAGGCAATGGCCTCTGCCAACCCCTCACAGGTACGGCGATCCTGATTGCCCATCAGCAGCGGAACAAAAGGAAAATCTCCAAGCGCTGCCTGGAGGAAAGGAAGCTGAATCTCAATGGAATGCTCCTGCATATGGACAGAAGGATTCGCCGACACTAACCCGCTTTTGGCCATTATCCCGTCTGCGAGCCGGCTGTCTACGGCAATCGTGCCCAGCGGCGTCTCATACCCGCCCCGGTTATAAACCGACGCTCCCGTGAAGGGTATCCGATGGCTCGGACCGATGACAATAACGGCATCAAAAACTTGACCTTGTATCAGTTTATAGGCATAAGCGGCAACCTGGCCGGAATAAGCATAGCCTGCATGCGGCGCTACTATTCCCATAACCCTTCCCTCAATTGCGTCATCAGGAACCTGTCGGAAAAAACCGGCAATATTTGCCTGCAATACTTTGGGGCTATCGGGATACCAGGAACCGGCTATGGATGATTTTCTTATATTGCTTTCCATCAATATTCTCCCTTATAAATTCATGCTCAACTGTCAAATTTCGGTGCAGGAATCTTAAAAAATTTGATCCCTTCTTCCCGGAGAGACTCTTCTTCATCCTTTGTCGTTGTTCCTCTGATGTTCCGTTTCTCTTCCTCTCCTTGATGAATGCGGATGGCAACCTCGGCAAAACTGTCGCCGACGTCATGGAAATTCTTTTCGATATATTCATTAAACAACTGGAGCGCTCTCATGGGAGAAATGTCCCTTTCCTGCACTTTGTCTGCTTTGTTGTCCCTACCCATCACGGTCAGGGACGATGGCATCAATTCCGCATGCGTGCTACCGCATATCGGACAACTGATAAGTTGTTGCCCTTTTTGATCCTCAAAAGCATTCCTGTCGTGAAACCAGCCTTCAAATTTATGCCCATTTTCACATTTAAGATCGTAAATAATCACAATATTTTACCCATTTTACATGAAAATACCCCCCCTCCCTGTATCCCTCCCCCTCTAGAGACTGTGTCATAATTCATTTTTTTGTCATTTCGAGCGTAGCGAGAAATCTTAATGACTAATGAAATTAACATATTAAGATTCCTCACCTCCGTTCGGAATGACCCTTTCCCCTATTACGACACAGTCTCCTACGGAGGAGGGAGGGGTGGGGGTGGTTCCATCCTTCGTTGCGCCCGCGTCGGGCATGGGGGTTATTAAAATTAAACTGCCAGAAACTCATTCTTTTTTGCTTTTCAAAAAAGTGGTGGACAATTCAATACAAATTGGATACAGTGTGCCGCTGTCGGGATGTGGCCCAGCTTGGTAGGGCACTGCGTTCGGGACGCAGGAGCCGCGCGTTCAAATCGCGCCATCCCGACCATTTTCCATGCTGTCCTTACCCCTTAATATGGGCAGTAGTCAACAGCCTTTTTTGAGTGGTTGTTCCCTCATCCGGCTGCGGAAGCCATCTGGAAGATGGGAAGGTACATCGCAATAATCATTCCCCCTACGACCCCGCCTAAAAATACCATCATAAAGGGTTCCAACAGGGCTGTCATGGCCTCCACGGCAGTGTCTACTTCATCGTCATAAAAGTCGGCGATTTTCGACAGCATGGCGTCAAGAGCTCCTGTAGCCTCACCGACGGCAATCATTTGAACCACCATGGAGGGGAATATATTCGTCTCCGCCAATGGTTCGGCTATGGTTTTTCCTTCGCTTATGCTCTGTCTGACTTTGACGAGGGCAGCCTCGATAATCACGTT
>DATESZ010000113.1:0-9136 GCA_035283845.1 Syntrophales bacterium
GCAGCCGGATACACCACCAGAGACGAACCGATGACGATTAAAAGATCACATCCGGTTGCATGAAGGGTCGCCTGTTTCAGGGCAAATTCGGGCAAACGCTCACCGAAGAATATCACGTCGGGCTTCAAAATTCCCCGGCAGCGCTCACATGCCGGGATATCGTCCCCGGATCGGTATTTGTTCACCATGTCTTCCATAGGATAACGCCTATCGCAGCTCATGCACCTCAACCATCTCGTATTGCCATGCAGCTCATAAATCTTCTCCGGTGAATTTCCGGCCTTCTGATGGAGATTGTCAACATTCTGCGTAATGATACAGCTCAATTTGCCGATTCTTTCCAGTTCGGCGATGGCAAGATGCGCCTTATTCGGTTCCGCATCCGCCAATAAACCGCCTTCAAGGAGAAGGCGCCATTGTTTATTTCTTGTCTCCGGACTGGCAAGAAACTTTTCAATTGTAAAATCTTCCGGATCAAACTGTGTCCATATTCCTCCGGGACTGCGGAAATCGGGGATCCCCGATTCCGTACTGATTCCTGCTCCCGTAAATACAACCACATCCCTGGCTTGTACAATCATTTCGGCCACAATGCTGACGCTTCCGGTCCAATATTCGTCCATAATAAAGCCCTCTTATCTTCCAAATAGCCCATCTGAATGTTTTATTACCAGTGAAACGCTCATGACGGTGCCCGACACAAAGGAGAATGAAAATTACCCCTCCCCCTTCCCCCTCCCTCAAGGGGAGGGGGTTAGGGGGAGGGTGAAAGGTATTTTCAGGTGAAACCCCCATGACGGTGTCCGTCACAAAGGAAAATGAAAATGGCCACCCAGGTGAATATAATTAAATAGAATACTTAGATGTGCATTTTCGAGTGAAATTAAAAAAATGTAACACTTCAGCTTATATGAAAATGCCTCCCTCCCTGTATCCCTCCTCCTCGACGGGGGAGGGAGGGGTGGGGGTGATTTTCATCTTTCGTTGTGCCTGTCCCGGGCATGGGGGTTCTTTGAAAAAAGTATATAATAAAACTGACGTCAGATTCAATACCTATAATCAGATCCCTCGTTCAGCATTATCATCTTTTACGGTTCATGCGTCCTTGAGCCCGTTTTGAGCATGGGTTAGTATGCGGAGCGGTTGGATACGTCAGCTAAAAATACTAAGTTGCAATTTTTGTTATCAAGGTATATTATTGAATTCTGTGTGAAATGTGGCATTATTGGGGGGATGACCGGGGGCGGGGACTGCTAAAATTTAACTTTCCCCCGTCAGGAATACTTAAATGGTGACCCGCAGCAGCCAGTAGTGAAATCTGCACTTTAAACCTGATTCCGGCGTAACTGAAAAAGCAGGTTGCAGGAGGAATTAGGGGATAGTCTTTTTTTAGAATAGGTTTTAAAAGGAGGAATTATGCCATATAATGATTTGAGGGAATTTCTTGATAGACTGAAGAAGATAGATGATTTAATAGAGATAAATGAGGAGGTTGACTGGAATCTCGAAGCAGGGGCAATTATGAGGAGGGCGCATGAAAAACGGCAGCCTGCCCAGTTGTTTAATAAGATAAAGGGCTATAAAAAAGGATTTAGACTATTGGGAGGTTCTCTTGCCACATTCAGAAGACTCGCCGTAGGCATGGATATGGATCCAGAATCTTCATACACGGATATGCTAAATGAGTTTGATAAGAGGTCTAATAATCCCATAAAGCCAATGGTTGTAAGCGATGGCCCCTGTAAAGAGAATATACTTAAAGGGAAAGATGTTGATCTTTTGAAGTTTCCTGCTCCAGTGCTTCATGGAGGAGATGGCGGGAGGTTTATAGGGACATGGACTGTTGGAATATGCAAGGATTTAGATTCTGATTGGGTTAACTGGGGAACATACAGGCTTATGGTTCACGATAAGACAAGCACCGGCGCCTTCGTGATTCCTCAGCAGCATATAGGGATGATGTATGGGAAATATGAGGAAAAGAACCTGCCAATGCCCTATGCTGTGGCTATAGGACTTGATCCAATGATAAATTTTATTGCATCAACAGGTGTTCCATATGGAGTGAATGAGGTTGATATTGTCGGAGGTATAAGGAATGAGCCTGTAAGGCTTGTCAAATGTGAGACATCAGACCTATATGTTCCGGCAACTGCGGAGATTGTTCTCGAGGGGGAAATTCTTCCTCATGTGAGAAAGGATGAGGGACCATTTGGAGAATATCCTGGGTATCGAATAAGTGGTGTAGCTTCAAGGCCTGTATTTAAGGTTAAGTGCATAACATACAGGAACAATCCGATTTTAACTACAGCCTGTATTGGAGTTCCACCTGATGATCATGTTGCATTTAATTTAGGGCTGGCTTTATGTTTTAGAAATGCCTTAATAAGAGAGGGGATTCCTGTTACCGGGATATTCCTTCCGCCGCAGAGTTCGATGCATTTATGTATAGTTGCGGTAAAGACTGCTCATACAAATATTGCAACAAAGGTTGCAATGCTTATATGGGGAACAAAGAACGGGTTTGTGTGTCCAAGGGTTGTTGTTGTGGATGAGGATGTAGATCCTACTGATTTAGACCAGGTATTGCACGCATTTTCAACGAAATGTCATCCCATAAAGGGGACAACAGTTATTGATCATTCCAATTTATCACCTTTAACCGGTTTTTTATGGCCTGGAGATCGGGAATTCGGGCTTGGGGCTAATGTTGTTTATGACTGCACATGGCCCACCCAGTGGAAGAAGGAGGAGGTACCCATAAGGACATCATTCAATGACACATATCCAGAGGATATTAAGAAGAGAGTTGTGGAGAAGTGGGAGAAGTATGGGTTTAGGTAAAAAGATGGTCTTGAAACCAATCAAACCATAGGGGAGGAATCATGCCATACAAAGATTTGAGAGAATTTATTGAAGCCTTGGAGAAGAGTGGCGATTTACAAAGGATAAAGAAGGAGGTTGACTGGAACCTTGAGGCAGGAGCGATAACGAGAAAGGGGTGTGAGGAGGTTGGTCCGGCGATGTTGTTTGAGAAGATTAAGGATTATCCGGAAGGATATAGGGTATTGGGCAATCCCCTTGCGTCATTCAGGAGGATTGCCATAGCCCTTGATATGCATCCAGATTCGACATACACAGAGATTCTCAATAGATTTGATGAGGGCAGGAAGAATCCAATCAAGCCAGTTCTTGTAAGCGATGGTCCATGTAAGGAGGAGATTCATATAGGCGATGATGTAGATTTGTATAAATTTCCTGCTTTAATGATTCATGGCGGGGATGGGGGCCGATATCTCTGCACATGGCATGTAAACATTACGAAAGATCCTGATTCAGGGTGGGTAAACTGGGGCATGTACAGGGCTATGATCCATGATAAAAACAGGATGGGCGGTCTTCTTTTCCCATTTCAGCATATTGGAATGATATATGCCAGGTATGAAGAAAAAGGGATTCCTATGCCCTTTGCTATTGCCATAGCTCCAGAGCCGGTTGCAACCATTGTAGGGGTAAGTGGCATTCCCCATGGCACAAGTGAGGCGGATATTGCCGGAGGGGTCAGGGGCGAACCTGTAAGTCTTGTAAAGTGTGAGACAAATGATCTTTTTGTCCCAGCTTCATCAGAGATAGTTATAGAGGGTGAGATACCTCCCTATGAGAGAATGGAAGAAGGACCGTTTGGAGAATATCCTGGTTATCGGGCATCTGGTAAATCGCCAAAACCCGTATATCATGTGAAGGCAATAACTCATAGGAAGAACCCGATACTGACGGCATCGAATATGGGAATGCCAATAGATGATGGTGATATAGTGAGTAATGTATCTTTTGCTTTGGATGTAAGGTCTGATCTTATAAGAGCCGGTCTGCCCATAACAGGCATATATATTCCACCTGAGAGCTGTTTGCTTGCTGTTGTTGTCTCAACAAAGACTCCCTATTCAGGGATGGCCAACAGGATAGCGAGTTGTATATGGGCAAATAAGAATGGAGCATCCTTGCCAAAGGTTATTGTTGTTGAAGATGGTGTGGACCCGACGGATATGAGAGAGGTATTTCATGCATTTTCAACAGCCCATCATCCCGTAAGAGGAACGCATACTCTGTCAAACACACAAGGCCATTCTCTGATGCCTTATCTGTCAGAGCATGATAAAACTCATGGCATTGGAGCAAATGTAGTTTATGACTGTACATGGCCAAAGGATTGGAGCGAGGAGGAGGTACCGAAGAAGGCATCTTTTAAGGATATATATCCAAGGGAGATTCAGGAGAGGGTATTGAATAATTGGAAAGAATATGGGTTTAAGGGTTGATGGGGGTGACTAACATGGAAAGTGCAGCAAAAGAGTCAAAGACGACGATCCGGACTATCACGCTTGAAGAACATTTCGTGAATCCTGCCTTCCTGGAAGGTCCAGGACACCATCTCACGCGTCAATATGCGGCCCAGCGCATCGAACAACTGTCCGATCTCGGCGGCCGCAGGATCGAAGACATGGACAACGCAGGTATCGACGTGCAAGTACTGTCGCTGACCGCTCCCGGCATTGAACAACTCGATTCGAACGAGGCAGTAGCGCTCGCACACGATGCAAACGATTTCCTTGCGGATGCAGTGCGACGTCACCCGACCCGTTTTGCCGGATTTGCCAGCTTACCGACCTCGTCTCCGGACACTGCCGCCGACGAGTTGGAGCGCATGGTCCATGAACACAGCTTCAAGGGAGCAGTAATCAACGGCCACACCCGGGGCCGCTACCTGGACGACGAGTTTTTCTGGCCGATCCTGGAACGTGCCGAAGCACTCCAGGTCCCTATCTACCTCCATCCGACACGGCCTCCGCAGCCGGTGATCGATGCCTCCTACGCTGGGAACTACTCGGCGGATGTGACGGCCATGTTATCGGCTCCGGGTTGGGGATGGCACATCGAAACAGCGATCCATATCCTCCGAATCATCCTCAGTGGCGCATTCGACCGATACCCGCGCTTGCAGTTTATAATCGGCCACTTGGGCGAAGCGCTTCCATTCATGCTGCCCAGAATTGATCGCATTCTGTCGATGGAACTGACGAAACTGGATCGCCCGATGGGGGCTTATCTGCGAGAGAACCTCCACTATACAATCAGTGGCTTCAACTTCATTCCTACGTTCCTTGATCTGTTGCTTGAGGTAGGTGTCGACCGGATCATGTTCTCAGCCGACTATCCCTTTGGTTCGATGTCAGAGGCGCGCGCTTTCCTCGATCAACTCCCAGTGAGCACCAACGACAAAGAGAGGATCGCACACGGCAACGCAGAGCTTCTCCTGCAAATTTGACCGGTCTGAATAACAGGAACACCGATAAATTCGATTAATGATTCCTACAAGCAAGAACCGGAACCTGCTTTGTGCAACCAATTTAATTTACTTAACAGTTAACCGGGCAGGCGGTTACGTTTTTAATTATTGTGGCTCGCATTTCATAAATGATTTGGCAATGGAGGTAAATTATGAAGTCATCGTATAGGATAAGTATCTCTCTTGTGGCAGGTGCAATTTTCCTTTGTGCCGGTATTGGCTTTTGCCAGGATAACAGTGAAGGCAAGGTAGGCATTACAGATTGGACGAAAATCATCGAATCGAAGGTGACGGATAAGGTCGGCGACAAAGGGCTTGTTAACTACGAGGAAGGTTACGTTGAGTCCATAGGTACAGGAGCGCCACCGGAACAATATTATGGGAAACCACAGGCACGTCCTATGGCGCTAAGGGCTGCCCAGGTCGATGCCTATAGAAATCTGCTGGAAACCGTGCAAGGGGTGCAGATCGATTCCGCCACAACGGTAAAAGCCTTCGTCATAGAAAGTGACATAATCAATGCCCAAGTACAGGGCCTTGTCAAAGGAGCTGCTATAGTGAACAAGGTTTATCTGTCTGATGGGACAGTGGAAGTGACGATAAGGATGCCTCTATCCGGTATCGCTAAAGCGGTGGTTCCCCAGGCCATTGCCGATGATAAAAAAACGGACATGAAGGAACATAAGCCTGTGCCCTTCTCCAAAAAGCAAGCAGCAGAGGGTGAAGTATATACGGGGTTAGTAGTGGACGCACGAGGTCTCAAGGGCCGGCCTGCCATGTCCCCAAAGATCTTTGACGAGAAAGGCGCCGAAGTCTACGGTACACTGATTGTGATTAAGGATTACGCCGTACAGCAAGGAATCTGCGGTTACGCCCGCGATCTGACCGCTGCTCAGAGCAACCCCAGGGTTACGAACAACCCATTGACGGTAAAGGCCATCAGTGCGGAAGGTGCAAGCATGACAGACTTTAAAATCAGCGATGAAGATGCAAAGCAGATCAGATCCACAAGAGACAATTTGACTTATCTGCAAAAATGCCGCGTCATCATTGTCTTAGACTGATAATTATTTAATTTATAATTTTTAAAGAGCTGTCATAACAATACCGTTGTGTGCTGTTAAGTTACGCCGGGGGAACAATTGGCTTCAATGACACAAATGAGCCCGTCTTTGTACTTATATCACCGCCTGACATATAGGTGCCAACGATGTTACCTCTAGTGATCGGCAAAAGCAAATACGACGGGTGGTCAGCATCATGGTAAATTGTGACCGTATTGGGCGTCTGACTCAAGAGGTGTTTAAAACAAATCTCGAGGCTATTCTGTGGCTCTTCGTCGTCTGCGCAACTGATTTTCAGGCAAATTCGATGCCCCGCTTTGAAAAGATTTCCGTTGGGCACTATCTCGATAGCGAACTGATAGACTTCTCCCGGGATTAAAGACTTCGGATTCGTATACGAGTGAACAGGCTGCCACGGTTTTGACAGTGTTTGGTCTATTTCCCGATACGAGCCCTTGAGCCAACCTCTTGTGAGGAGACTCTCATTGCCATTTGGATCTACGTCCCATAGGCTGACAAAGAAATTTACGTCCGTGCCCCTGCATGAGGAATGAAGGTACAATGCCATTGGGCCGACGACCTCAGTATTCTCTACTAAGGGCGGAGAATAATACTTCATGCTGCCATGTTCACTCGGAAAATGGTCGAATGAAGCACTAGGCGCATCAGACCATGGCTCCATCTCCGAAAGGATGCCGCCAGGGTGAAGATTGAATGGAATCCATCTCGTACCCGGTATAGGCCAATCCTCTGCCATTTTCCAGTCGTTAGTGCCCATTACCCAAATCTTGACCGGCGGTTCATCCATGATGCCAGTATCAATGCTTTTCAGCCAATAGTCGTACCACCGGAGTATCTCCCATTGATACTGGTAGAAGGGACGATCCACGTAAATTGGAGGTCCAATAACCATCTTCTTGGGCACTTTCAGATTGGCCCAGCTATGGAACGCCCCAGGCAAGTGTATTGAGTAATTGCCCCAACAGGCGCCTACATAGGCAGGTATATTGATTGCATTCCAGTCAGCTACTGAACGCTCCCGCCAGTACGGACCATCTGTAGGATGCAGGATAACGTCCACTTTAGCTGCGTTCCCTGGCCCATCCGGGCTTGTCAGAGCGGCGACAAGCTCCGGGTCTGCGCTGATGTCTCTGTCTGCCAGGGCGCCGGATATCGCCTGTTTGAAGCCCTTCTCTCCCAGTTCCTCCCTGATTGCAATCTCCTGATTGTTAATATCAAGACAGCCTACGTTAAGTAACAGCTTTACGAAGCGCGCACATAGTATACCGCCATGCCACCACAGATCTCTATATTGGTCCGTTGCTCCGAAAAGGGGAAAGATCGCTTTAAGATGTGGTGGCCGCAATACCGCGGTTGGTTGCTGATTCCAGGCAAAGTAGGAGACTCCTAACATGCCCACGTTCCCATTGCACCAAGGCTGCTGGGCAGCCCATTCCACAATCTCGTACAAGTCTCTAACTTCTCTATGGTCCATAAATCTATATGCGCCCCCTGACTTCCCCGTCCCACGCACGCTGCCAATGATGTGCACATAGCCCCGGCGAACAAAGAAATCTGTTGGTCCTGCCTCAATGCAACCATCGATCACTCCCCGTACACGGCTTCTCATCATTCCTCTGGGCCAGAGACGATCCGATTGGACATCTTTATTGTATGGCGACATTGACAGAAGGGCTGGAAACTTATCGCCGTTGTCAGGTCGGAAGATGTCCACGACAACGTTAACACCGTCGCTCATAATGACAGGTATATCCAGCTCTCGGATAATGCCATACTGCCTCTTTGATAAATTGCCCGTACCGATTATGGCGTCCATTATTTACCTCCCTGTGATTTTCAGTGCTTTCGCTGGTTAGCTTATCGCTCACTTTCTTTATAGGATACGAAGAGCAGCCTTGTATGTCAACGAATTTTATCAAGAGCGATCTATTTGGGGATTACCATTCGTTATCTGCAATATCCTGTATTTAACGTTCCGTAACGACTAAAGGATGCAAGACATTTTAGACAAGCACGCTTAAACAGGATGAACCGTAAATCTTCCCTTGACTTAGGGGGGAAAAGGATATAGCTAATCCGCCTTCATAACAATGAGAAACGCTCTATGGAAGAAAGCGAACTGATAAGAAAACGTAAAGAAAAAATCCTTTCCCTGCAGAATGAAGGCGTCGCTCTCTATCCAAATGACGTTCGGGTCAAAGACAGCACTGCCGGCATCTTAAACCGCTTTTCCCATATGGAAGATGATGCCCTGGCGCTTGTTGAAGAGAGGTTTACACTTGCCGGAAGGATCATGGCTATTCGTGATTTCGGTAAAGGAGCCTTTGTTATTATTCAAGACCGCAAGGGCAGGATACAGGCCTTTATCCAGAAAGCAGCGATCGGAGAGAATGCCTTCCAGATATTTAAAAGGCTGGATATAGGCGATATTATTTTTATCGGCGGCAAGGTATTCAGGACAAAAACCCGCGAACTTACTATTAACGTTGATGAATTCCGGCTGCTTTCCAAAGCGGTCAGGCCACTGCCGGAAAAATGGCATGGGCTTACGGACGTGGAAACAAGGTACCGTCAACGCCATCTCGACCTTATAACAAACCCGAATGTAAAAGAGCTGTTTTACAGGCGGAGCCGCATCATCCAGATGATGCGCAAGTTCATGGAAGAGCGCGACTTCCTTGAAGTAGAAACGCCCATGATGCAA
>DATESZ010000114.1:0-16798 GCA_035283845.1 Syntrophales bacterium
AGGGAAATTCTCATAATCTCGACGCCCCGCGACCTGCCGCTCTACAGGGAGCTTTTCGGTGACGGATCTCGTCTGGGTCTGTCGCTGTCTTACGCGGAGCAGCCCACTCCCGGAGGCTTGGCACAAGCCTTTCTCATAGGCGCGTCTTTTATCGGCCGGGATAATGTCTGTCTTATCCTGGGGGATAACATCTTCTATGGCCACGGTCTCTCAGAACTGCTGGAGAAGGCGGGTAAAATGAACGACGGCGCCCTGGTGTTCGGCTACTGGGTGAAGGATCCCGAAAGATACGGGGTTGTGGCCTTCGATGAGCAGGGAAAAGCCGGGAGCATTGAAGAAAAACCGGCGAAGCCAAGATCAAACTATGCGGTCACCGGCTTATATTTTTACGATAATGCAGTTTCCGGCATTGCCGGTAAGCTGAAACCCTCCGCCCGCGGCGAGCTGGAAATTACGGACGTGAACAAGGAATACCTGCGGCGCGGCAAACTCAAGGTGGAAGTGCTGGGGCGGGGCATCGCCTGGCTCGATACGGGTACCCATGAAAGCCTTCTGGAAGCAAGCAACTTCATCGCCACGATTGAACATCGCCAGGGATTAAAGGTCGCCTGCCTTGAGGAGATTGCCTATAATAAAGGCTATATCACCAGGGAGCAGCTTATAAACCTGGCGCAACCCTCAAGCAAGAATCATTATTGCGAATACTTGCTCAATCTCATCAATGAAAAAGTACGATAAATCCCGTTTATATGAAAATGCCTTCTCTCTGTATCCCCCCTAGACGGGGGAGGGAGGGGTGGGGGCGATTTTCATCCTTCGTTGTGCCCAAAATCACGGGTATGTGAGTTATTTTAAAAAATAGATGTGCAAAGATTTCTTGACTTTCAAGAAAAATTTGATTAGCTTATTCAAAATGTTCACGTAATGAACGCGATATGATAAGACGATAGGATGAGAGATGTTCGATCCAATGCCTGATCGACTCGAAAAAGAAGAAGCATTCCACATCATCCGAGAGATCAACCGATCTCCCGAGATGACCCAGCGGGAACTCTCCTCCCGGTTGGGGATCAGCCTCGGCAAGGTCAACATCCTCATCAATGCCCTGATCAGAAAGGGTTTTGTAAAGGTAGATAATTTCAAGAAATCAAGCAATAAAATTGCTTATTTATACAACCTGACCCCCAGGGGAATCGAAGAAAAGAGCCGGATGACCTGCTTCTTTCTCAAGAGGAAGATGAGGGAGTATGAACAGTTGGAGCTGGAGATCCGGCAGTTGCGGGAAGAGGTGCGTACGAGTGCCTCCCCTGCCGAGGAACAGGACCAAAGCTGTAACATATTGTAACGGATAGGTAATTGAATAACACCCATGATCGAAGCGGGCTCAACGAAGCATGAAGATCCCCCCTTACCCTCCTTTGGTAAAGGGGGGCGGGGAGATTTTCATATAAACCGGATGGTGCGCATGTCGCGGTGTGGGGTCCGAGTGCGGAATCCAGAGGGCGGAGCTGTATCGAGACCTTTGAACAATGCAAGACCTGACCCCCATAATTAAAAAAAACAAAAGGGTGAAGTTTGCCTATCTGTTCGGCAGTGCGGCGCGAAAGGAGCAAAACAGGCTCAGCGACACCGACATCGCCGTCTATCTCGACGAGGATTGTGATCATTCCGATGAGAAACTGCATATCATCGGTCAGTTAATGAACCATCTGGCGACGGATCGCTTCGATCTGGTCCTGCTCAACAAAGCGCCGCTGCCGCTGGCGGCGCGGGTCATCCGTTGCCACCAGGTGCTTGTGGACCGAGATCCTTTTTTCCGGCATCGGTATGAATCGCGCATTATGAGAGAATATTTCGACTTTTCTGTCCTGGAAGAATCTATACTTAACCGGAGGTTCGCTCTTGGTTGATAAAACCCTCATCCTGCGGAAACTGGTCGAATTGGAAACATACCGGGAACAGCTCCGGGAATTCTCATCGGTTTCGATCGAGGAATATTCCGGTGACTGGAAGACCCAGCGAATTGTGGAAAGAACGCTGCAGATCATGATCGAGTTGTGCAAAGGTCTCTTTCGATGCTTGGGGTTGACAATGCGATATGACTATGATCATATGACCATGGTTGCATGAAAGTAAGGAGAATCAAAACATGGAGCGTATGGTCTCGAAATCTCAATTTAAGCCGAGATCGTTGGAATATTTTCGCCTGATTGAAGAGAGCGGAGAGACGCTGATCATTACAGATCGCGGGCGGCCGGTGCTGAAGGTAATTCCCTATACCGCCGATCCTGAAGACCGTATGAAGATTCTACGAAATTCCATTCTGAAGTATGACGATCCCACAGAACCGGTTGCGCCGGAAGACTGGCAGGCGCTTCGATGATCGTTTTGGACACGCATGCGTGGCTCTGGTGGGTAAGCAGCCCGGCGATCCTTTCAGAGACGGCGAAAGGAATCATTGACGGGGCGGTGACGGAAAAGAACATATTCATTTCCGCCATCAGCACTTGGGAGGTTGCCGTTCTTGTCTCGCGGGGCAGGCTGAAACTGACGATGAGTGCCAGCGATTGGGTGGCCGCCTCTGAAACCCTCCCATTCCTTAACTTCGTGCCTGTCAGCAACAGTATCGCCCTGAAATCAGTCCAGTTGCCGGGCGATATGCACGATGATCCTGCGGATCGCATTATCATTGCCACGGCTATTTCACTGGGTGCGGTTCTGGTCACGAAAGACGAAAAAATCCGAAACTACCCGCATGTCAAAACAGTCTGGTAGAAAAGGTAAGGAAGAGGAGGCCCCTAATGGCGGATGATCAGTCGGCTCTTGTAAAAGAGTTTCAAGCAAGATTTGCCAAAAAAATAAAAGAAAGCGAGATCTCATCCCTGGAATACTGGAAAGAGCAGTTGGACAAACTGCTGACCCTGAAGCCGGAAGGCATCGCAGCCCTGCAGCTCCAGATAAAGAGGGTATCCAGCATGATGGGGAACAGGATTATTACACTGAAAAAAGAATGACGAAATTTTATGAAAGATATCGCTAATTTTCTGTTTGAAGTAGGCATGCTGAAAAAAACGCCCCGTACGGGTTTCCAGTTTCTTGGTTCCGGCCGTGAAACGGTGGCCGAACATGTAGCAAGGACGATCTTCATCGGCTACACCCTGACAAAACTGGAAAGCAACATTGACGAACTTAAGGTTTTGAAAATGTGCCTCTTCCACGATCTGCCCGAAACGAGGACAGGCGATATGAACTATGTAAACAAAAAATATGTAAAGGTAGACGAAAAAAAAGCTGTAAAAGACCTGGCGGATACCCTGTTTTTCGGCAAGGACATGAAATCCGTTATCGATGAATTTAATGAAAAAAAAACAAGAGAAGCGCTTCTTGCCCACGACGCCGACCAACTTTCTCTGATCCTCCAGTTAAAAGAGTACGGAGACCTTGGAAACAAATACAGCCATGAGTGGATCGCATACGCTCTCAGACGGCTCTCCACGGATACGGCAAAGAAGGTGGCTGAAGCCATCCTGGATACTGATTCCTCGGAATGGTGGTTTAAGGATAAAGGCGAATGGTGGGTAAACGGCAGGATTGAGGATTAGGAATGGCCACAAAAAAACAAAGAAGAACGAGCGACCTGAAAACAAAGAAAAAAAAGAAGGGCACGAGGCTGCTGATTCTTTCCGTGGTAACCATGGCTGTCTTTGGATTCCTGATTTTCCTGTTCGTAACCCTTTTCGACTCCCTCTATCCGCCTATTACGGGCAATGGGGATAGACATTCCTCCAGAAGAGAAAAGTGGGGCGTAACTCTCTATTTTTCCGATGCCAATGAACGTTTCTTAGAACCGGAAAAAAGACGGATACCTAAAGAAAAAGATATCGCCGGGCAGGCGCGTGAACTTGTGAAGGCTTTACTGGACGGATCAAAGACAAAGCTGGTTAATACATTCCCACCGAAAACGGAACTGCAAAATGTTAGAATTGAAGGCGGTGGGAGGGCTTATATCAGCCTCAGTAAAAATCTCATACAGAAACACCCGAGGGGAAGCGCCAGTGAAATGGCTACTATCTATTCTCTAACCAGCACTTTGACGACCAACATCCCCGCCATTAAGGAGGTGGTCTTACAGGTGGACGGGAAAGAACTGGAATCAATAGGGGGACATATAGACACGCGGCGCCCCTTTGTTCCGAACAAAGACCTTTTGGCGCCCCGTGCCAGTGATGAATAGCTTTCTTTTACAAGGGCATCACAATTTATGGCGCAAAAAACAAAGCTTTCCCGTACAAGAAACATCGGCATTGTCGCCCATATAGATGCTGGTAAAACTACCGTTACGGAGAGAATTCTCTTTTACACGGGAAAATCATACAAAATGGGCGAGGTTCACGACGGAGCAGCCGTAATGGACTGGATGCCTCAGGAACAGGAAAGAGGCATAACCATCACTTCGGCCGTCACCACGTGCAACTGGGGAAATCACGAGATCCATATTATTGACACGCCGGGTCATGTGGACTTCACCATAGAGGTGGAGCGCTGCCTCAGGGTGCTGGATGGGGCCGTAGTTATTTTTTGCGCCGTAGGCGGCGTGGAACCACAATCGGAAACCGTCTGGCATCAGGCAGATAAGTACGCCGTTCCGAAGATCGCCTTTATCAACAAAATGGACCGGGTGGGCGCTGATTTTTTCGGCGTCCTGGCCATGATGAGGAAAAGATTCAACTCTCTTCCCCTGCCAATTCAGATACCGCTTGGAAAGGAAGAAGGGTTTTCCGGCGTAGTGGACCTGATCGGGCAGAAATTAATAACCTGGGATGAAAATTCCCGGGGGGTGTCTTACCAGTATTCCGACGTTCCCCGGGATTTTTTTTCTCAGGCTAATGAACATAGGGAAAAGATGGTGGAAAGGCTTGCGGAAGTGGATGACGATCTGGCGGAGAAATACTTAAGAGGCCTGGACATTTCTGTAGGCGAAATCAAGGCTTCCATCAGGCAGGCCACCCTTTCCCTTAAAGTGGTGCCCGTAATGTGCGGCGCGGCTTTGAGAAACAAAGGCATCCAGCCCATACTGGACGGGGTGGCGGATTTCCTACCTTCCCCGCAGGACACCCCCCCTGTCAAGGGGATCAATCCTCTGACCAAACTGGAAGAGATACGTCAAAGCAGCGATAAGGAACCACTGACTGCCCTGGCCTTCAAGATAATGCAGGACGAAGGAAGAAAACTCACTTACCTGAGAATCTATTCGGGGCAGGTAAAGGCAGGCGCCGACCTTTACAATGCCTCCAAAGGGAAGAATGAGAAGGTGGCCAGACTCCTCAAAATGCACGCCAACAAAAGGGAACGGATCGAGCAGGCCGGCGCCGGTGAGATAGTGGCCGTGTTAGGGTTGAAAGAGACTACCACGGGAGACACGCTCTGCGACGAAGCCCATCCGATTCTTCTGGAACCGATAGAATTTTACGAACCCGTAATCAGCCAGGCTATCGAAGCCAAAACACCGGCGGATCAGGAAAAATTATTGCCGGCCCTGACCAAGCTGATGGAGGAAGACCCCACGCTCAAGATGAACTACAACGACGAAACCGCACAGACGGTGATTTCCGGCATGGGAGAGCTCCATTTGGACATCATCATTGACCGCCTTAACAGGGAATTCAATGCCCACGTAAATGTGGGAAAGCCGAGAGTAGTGTACCGTGAAACAATACAGAAGCAGGCGGAGGTGGAAGGTATTTTTGAAAAAGAGTTGGGGGACAAAAAGCATTTCGGGCACGCAAAGCTGAAGATCGCCCCTGCGGAACGGGGAACGGGTAACGAGATCCTATGGAAAATGGACGGAGCGGCTATCACACTCTCTGAGGAATTTCAAAGCGCTATCGAAGACGGCATACGGGAGGCGGTTCAGAGTGGCGTAATAGGCGGTTACCCTGCTGTGGACATGAAGATAACTATTACAGGCGCCTCCTTCCGGGAAGGGGAGTCGTCGCCAATGGCCTATAAGATTGCTGCGTCCACGGCCATCAAAGACGCATGCCTTCAGGCCTCTCCCGTATTGCTGGAACCGATCATGCTGGTATATATCATTACCCCTGCCGAATTCATGGGTGAAGTTATAGGTGATATCAATGCCCGCCGGGGAGAAATACAGGCCGTTTCACCAAAGGGCGCCACCAGCGAAATAACGGCCAAAGTGCCTCTGAAGGCGTTATTCGGCTATTCCACAGACCTACGTTCCGCCACTCAGGGCAGGGCCGTTTTTACGATGCAGTTTTCCGCTTACGATCGTAGGTGATGAACCGGCAAAAAGTCCTTGAGTATTTACTATTTATCTATGGCCATTCTACTGAGATTCTTGAAAATGCTTGTTAAGCTCTACCGGGAACGTTTCTTCCAGGTTATGGCCGTGGCGATCTGCATCATCTTCCTGAGCGCTGCCGGCGCGCTTTATTATGAAAAATTTAGAAACGATTCCAACATATATTCACTGTGGGACGGCATCTGGTGGGCCGTTGTAACCATGACCACCGTCGGTTACGGCGATAAATACCCGGTCTCTCCGGGGGGACGCCTTGTGGGGTTAATCCTGATCTTTTCCGGCGTCGGCCTCATGTCCCTCTTCACGGCAACCATTGCCTCCGTATTCGTGGGAAAGAAGATAAAGGAGGAAAAAGGCTTGGAAACAATTAAAGAAAAAGACCATATTGTCATCTGCGGCTGGAATCATCACACGGAAGAAGTCCTGCAGGGTCTCACAACCTATGGCGCCATAAAGGACGCAACTATTGTCCTGATAAACGAACTTTCCGTCGATGAGATAGATCCGCTCAAGCTTAAGTACTCTAAATTCAACCTTAAATTCCTGCGCGGTAATTATGTCCATGAAGACGTACTTTTAAGGGCCAACATAACCAAAGCGAAATTCGCCTTAATCATGGTCGATAATATAGGAACACATGCCAGGGACAGGCAGGATGAACGCACAACCTTGGCGGTCTTGGCCATAAAGTCGCTGGCCCCCTCTGTCAAGACCATTGCTGAACTCCTTGACGGTGAAAACAAACCCCATCTGAAAAGAGCCGGAGTAGATGAGATAATTGTGCGGGGAGAGCACGTTGGTTCTCTTCTGGCAAGCGCCATCAATTCACCCGGGGTGCCGCGCCTGTATTCCACCATGATGTCCTTAGGCGACAGCAACAAATTGTGGCGCACAGAGATACCCGGGCAGTTCGTCGGCTGCTTTTTCAGGGAACTCTTCACCTATTACCGTGATAAGCAGCAGGCCATTCTTATCGGCATCCTGCAGGAAAAGAAGGCCATGAAACTGGACGACCTGCTTTCCGATAACACCTCTGCCTTAGATATCTTCATCAAGGAAAAAATAAAAGAAGCGAAGAGAGAGCTTCTCCATGAAAAAGACGAAACACGGGTAATTATAAACCCTGAAGACGGATACGTCATAGGCAGTGATGATTTTGCCGTAATAATTTCCAGGGCCGCGCCCCTGAGTTAGAAAATTTAAGAGGGATGATTTAAATCATGGGGTTTTAAAATGGAAAAGGAAATCTCCATCTTGCAAGAAACGGAACTTTTCAAAAACCTGACATCTGCGCAGATTAGAAAAGTATTGAATATCTGCCGTACCATCACCTTTTCGGAAGATGAAATTATTATGAACGAGGGAGAAACGGGTGACAAGATGTACATCATCCTGGAAGGAACCGTGGAGGTTATAAAAAAGCTCATTATGGACGGCGTAGAAGATGAGGGAACCGTTGGAAAAAATAAAATTTTTACCAGGCTGGATGCCGGACAGCGCACCGTCTTTGGCGAGATAGCCCTTCTTGAGGAACTACAGAGGACCGCCACCGTTCGGGCAGTAACCCGCTGCACCCTTTACGAAATAGGAAAAGACGATTTCCTGAAACTCGCGGAAGCGGACTTTGAATTCGGCTACCGTATTTTATCGAATCTGGCCCGCATTGTGAGCGCCAGGCTAAGAAAGGCTAACGAAGACACGATAAAGCTGACGACAGTGCTCAGCGTGATCCTGAAAGAAACTTAAGATACCATGCCAACCTTGCCTCATATAAGAAACAAAAGTTACGGGCGGGCAACCGCGCCGCTGCTTGATAAGGATAGATTGCTCAAAGGCATTTTCCGTATCAGCACTCTGCTCACCGCCCCGTCAAATCTGGACGAAGTTCTGTCAAAAATCCTCGATGAACTGGTGGAGACAATCGGGTATGACCGTGGAATAATACGTCTTTTTGATGAAACGAAGCGTTATCTGGAAACAAAGGTGGTAAAAAATTTCAGTCCGAAAGAGACCGAAATGGCCTTTTCCGCGCCAATTGATATACAGAAACATGATATTATCACCACCAAGGTTGCGAAAACCGGTCAGTTGATTACCATTGAAGATGCGGCCACTGACCCGAGGATAACCGATACGGACCGTAAGCTGGCAAACATCTACAACTGGGGCTCCATTTTTTGCGCCCCACTTAAAATCGGGGATGAGGTAATCGGCACGATCGTCGCCTGGCGGAAAGAAGAAACAAGGTTCTTTCCTGAAGAAATAAATCTCCTGCTTACCTTTGCCAGTCAAATGAGCATCATCATTTATAATACCAGGCTCTTTGAAACGAACGCGGAGAAAATACGCCAGTTGATGATCCTTCATGAAGCTGTCTCGGAAATGAATCTCAGCGGCATTCAAAGCGGGCGCATTGCCGGCGTTCTGATCATGAACGCCGCTAAAATAGCGCAGGTCAACAAGGCCCTGGTTTATCTCCCGGGCATGGGAAATGAACAATGCCATATTCAGGATAACAGCATACTTTTCCTGGCCGACATGAATCTTTACAAGGACAGGATCGAAAACAGCATCATCAGAAAAACACTGGATGCCAATAGGGTATTACAGAATAAGGCGTCAAACGACACCCCTTCGGCAACACCCGTATTTACTGGTTACCCTTCGGAAATTGCCTTCCCCATTTGCTTAAAAGAAAAGGCAATCGGCGCTTTATATCTGGCAAAAAAATCCGGCAACTACTCCCAGGATCAGTTAAATGTGCTGGATATACTTGTTAAAAATACCGCCACTTCCTATGATAATGCCATGATGCACGCCGTGCTTTTCCAGGAAGCAGCGTCCCTCAAGACGGAAGTGGGTAAGCTAAAGGAAAGGGAGGACATGCTGTTAGGGTTCCACAACATCCTCGGTAAATCGGCAAACATGCTGGAAATCTTCCATATGGTAGAGGAGGTCGCCGGCCATAATACGAATGTGCTGATCCAGGGGGCGAGCGGGACGGGGAAAGAACTGCTGGCGCGGGCTATTCACAAGCAGGGCAACAGAAGTTCCAAACCCTTTGTGGATGTCAACTGTGCGGCAATTCCCGGCACCCTGCTGGAAAGCGAACTGTTTGGCTACGAAGCGGGCGCTTTTACGGACGCGAAAAAAAGAAAGGCCGGTCTGCTGGAATATGCATCGGGGGGAACTTTGCTGCTTGATGAGATAGGGGAAATGCCAATGCCTCTTCAGGCGAAATTCTTGCGCGTCCTGGAAGACGGTTACGTGCGCCGCTTAGGCGGGACGGAGAATATCCCCATTGATGTCCGTTTCATTTTTTCCACGAACAGGGACTTAAACCGCATGGTTGCCGAAGGCGCCTTCCGCGAAGATCTCTATTACCGTATCAGTGTTGTGCCTATCCTGGTGCCCCCTCTCCGGGAAAGAAATGAAGACATCATTATTTTAGCGCAATATTTCCTGAAAGAATTCAATAAAAAATTCGGTAAGAAGGTAAAGGGATTCAGCAAGGAAGCAAGGCAGATTCTTCTTACCTATCCCTGGCCGGGGAATGTCCGGGAGCTTAAAAATATTATCGAACGCGTCATGATCGTTCAGGATGTAGGGACCATCATCACCCCCGACTACCTTCCCGCGGAAATCAAGGTAATGGCAATCGGGAAGAGAATTAGTAAGATAATACCATCTCCTTCCCGCGGTTACTCAACTACCCTGCCGTCCGAAGGGATCGATTTCGAAACAGTTACCAAAAAAATAACAAGAGAAATAAAGGGAAAAATCATAGCCCACGCCTTAGAGGTAGCCAAAGGTAATAAAACGAACGCAGCGAATCTTTTAGGTATATCCAGATTCAAACTCCTCCGAGAACAAAAGAGAACCACCACGGATAAATAAAGCGATTTCATTACGTGCGATATTTGCACTAAATGTGCATTTTATACACATACTGAGATATTTGAGGACTACACTGTAAATACGCAACGCCATCCCTATTTTGTGCGATTTTTGCACGTTTTATGGGAAGATTGCTAATCCATTCTGAACATAATACATGGATCAGCGCGCTCATCAATCATTTTTATGTCATTAACAATACTGTTATTATTTGACTTATTATTCAAGTTGATCTCAGCGATCGTTTTAATAAAAAAATTTGCAAAATGGCATTGATGTTGCATAGCATAGACAAGGTGCGGCAAAGTGAAGACGATGTTGCGCTGTAGGGTTCGCAGATTTTCGTAAGACGTGTTTCTGAGTTTTTGAGTCGGTGGGTGGTTTAACCCTCCTCTCCATCCACCGACCCCCCCCTTTTCAGATAACCTGGGGGGCGGTTAGCAGCCGCCTCCCAGTAAACATAAAGATGGATGGCAAGGGTTAGACCTTACCGTCCATTTTTTTTAGCTGCCGAAGCACAACTATTCAGGCAGACAGACTGTAGGCTTTTAGACTGTGACACCTGAGTAGTTACGCCTGAGCCGCCCTATTTACTTCTTGACCGATTCTCTTCCCTCGTGTTAGAAGGGCCGCAATTAACCTGGAAGGCAAGGACACTGCAAACGCCGCTACGCAGCCTCCAAAAAGCAAAGCACATCGATACCGGCGCTCATCCATGTGGAAACTGTGGAACAGGATGAGGGCGATTTCATATCATGATCAAACCAAAGATACTCTTTATGGGAACGCCGGAATTCGCCGTGCCGGCGCTTTCGCTCCTTGTGGAGCTGAATTATCCCCTTGGCGGGGTAGTTACGCAGCCGGACAGGCCGCAGGGGCGGGGGCAGGCTTTGCATCCCTCCCCGGTAAAGAATTTTGCCCTGGCCCATCATCTCCCCATCCTGCAGCCGGAACGAGTGCGGGACGACGATTTTCTTAAAACATTCCGACAGCTCTCGCCGGATATGGTTGTCCTTGCCGCTTTTGGCCAGATTCTTCCCACTGAAATAATTGACGGGCCTAAAATGGGTTGCCTCAACATCCATCCCTCTCTCCTTCCCAGATACCGGGGGGCGGCGCCGATAAATTGGGCCATAATCCGCGGGGAACAGAAAACCGGCGTTACCATCATGCAGATGGCGGAAGAACTGGATGCCGGGGATATTATTATGCAGTGCGAAACCGCCATAGGCGCGGACGAAACCTTCGATCAGCTTCACGACAGGCTCGCCCGTCTGGGGGCAGAGCTTTTGGTTAAGGCGATAGAAATGACGGTCAGAGGTACGGCGGTCAGGGTGGCTCAGGACGGCACCAAGGCGACCTGCGCCCCGATGCTGAAAAAGGAAGACGGCCTCATCCGCTGGGACCGGGATGTTGACAGCATTGTCAACCTGATCCGGGGGCTGGCCTCCTCTCCGGGGGCATATACCTTTCTGGAAGGGAAGAAATTGAAAGTCCTCGGGGCAAAAGGGGAGAAAAGGGACACCGGGAAACCTCCAGGAACAGTAGCCCGGCAGGAAGAAACGAGACTAACAGTATCCGCGGGAAACGGCTATGTTCATCTTCAGGATGTGCAGATGGAAAGCAAAAAGAGGATGGCAGTGCAGGATTTTCTGCGGGGGTATCAGGTCCGGGCAGGTAGCGTGCTGGGGTAAAACATGATCGAGACGCCGCGCGGCATGTCCGTCGAAATTTTAAACCGGGTCGAACTGAAGGATGCCTACGCGGAGCCCCTGTTAGATGCCTTCCTCTCCGCCCATTACCTGCCAAATATCCACGACAGAAGGCTCCTCACCGAGTTGGTCTACGGCACGCTGAGGATGAAGGGCCATTTAGACTGGCTGATTGGGGAATATTATCGTGGAGACTTTCCTTTTCTCAATAGTACCGTTAAAAATATTCTGAGAACCGGCCTTTACCAGTTGATATATACCAGCCGCATTCCCGTATTTGCGGTGGTCGATGAAGCCGTCAAGCTCGCCAAATCGCTCCATCCCGGTAGCGAGGCGCTTGTTAACGCCCTCCTTAGAAATTACCTCCGCAAAAAGGGTAAACTCATTTGTCCCCAGAAGGAAAAAGACCCCCTGGAGCATATTTCCGTCCTTCATTCCCATCCAAAATGGTTGGTAAAACGCTGGCTTGAGAGCTTCGGTGTGGAAGGAACGATTGCCTTATGCCGGGCGAACAACGAAACGCCGCCCGTCGCTCTCCGCGTAAACAGGCTGAAAGTAACTAGGGAAAAGGCCATAGACGAACTTAAAGAAGAAGGTATCGAGGCGAGGAAAACAGTCTTTTCCCCCGACGGACTCGTGATTGTGGGGAACGTCCCCTCCCTGCGTAAAGCGGACAGCTTTATTAAAGGTCACATCCAGGTGCAGGACGAGGCTTCACAGATGATAGCCCGGCTTGCGGCGCCCCGTCCCGGCGAGCGCATCCTGGATACCTGCGCCGGTACGGGGGTAAAAACCACCCATCTCGCAGAACTTATGGAAAATAAGGGGAAAATCCTGGCTATCGACATCAACGAAAAAAAATTGCTTGCTTTGCAAAAACTGGCAGAAAGGCTGGGCATAGGGATCGTGGAGACCAGGGTGGGAGACGCGACTGCGGGCATGGGGTCCTCTCTTTACAACAGCTTCGACAGGATACTCGTCGATGCGCCCTGCTCCGGGCTGGGAACCTTAAAGAGAAACCCGGAAATTAAATGGCGCCTCGCGCCGGGAGATATAAAGGCTTTTGCCGAATTGCAGGGAAAGATATTGGGGAGCGCCGTTCTCTGCCTGAAAGAGGGGGGCGTCATTGTCTACAGCGTCTGTACTGTCATGCAGGAAGAAAACGAAGGGGTGATCGAAGCGTTTCTTCGGCAGCACAGGGATTTCCACATCCTGCCGCCATCCGGTTCTATAGACTGCCGCCTGATTGACGAGAGAGGGTTTTTCCGCACCAGCCCGGACCGCCACGGCACCGACGGTTTTTTCGCTGCGGTTATGGTCAGGAAAGGGTAGGGAGGGGGGATTTTAAATTCAGAGGCGAACGTCCCCGGCTGCCAGATCTTCAAGACCCTCTCGATCTACAATGCGGATATTGCGTTGCCCGCTCGTTTCAATCAGACCCTCCCTGACCATCCGCGCCAGGATGCGCGAGAGGGTTTCGGGAATGGTGCCCATGAGACTGGCAAGCTGGTTTTTGGAAATATCCAGGGTCAGCCACTCCTTTTGCCCGCCCTCGCCGCTGAGATAAAGCAAATGATCGGCTAATCGGCCGGGAACCTCCTTCAGGGAAAGGGCTTCGATTGTGGCTGCGAACTTCCGCAGGCGCCGGGAAAGAATGGCCATCATGTTCATGGACAGGGAAGGATTGGTTGCTATAAGCTCAATGAAAGCCGCCCGCGGGAAAAATAAGGCATACCCATCCTCGATGGCTTCCGCATAGGCGGGGAAAGCCTCGCCGGCGAAGACCGCCACTTCCCCGAAGGGTTCGCCCGGAGGCATGATGTGGAGAATATGCTCCTTGCCGTCGGGAGAAAGCTTGAATATTTTTACCCGCCCGGCGGTCAGCACATAGAAGCCCGTGCCTTCATCGCCATCGGCAAAGATTATCTGGCCGCGCTTGACGTTCTGGCTGAGAGCAATCATTGCCAGTTCCTCAAGATGCGTGCGGGGAAGCCCATTAAACAAGGGAATGGCGGCAATTAGATCGACAATTTCCATAGAATCTCCTTGGCGTCAATATCACTCTCTTTTGACTTAAGTCAAGGCAGGAAGAAGGGGGATGTGGCAGTGAGTTAACAAAACGCCCTTAATCCCCCTTTACTAAAAAAGGGGGAGAGGGGGAATTTCTAAAAGGGTATGACTATGAAATGGTCGGAGGCTGCGAAAAAAGCCGTAGATGAAGTCCCTTTTTTTGTCCGTGCAAGGGTAAGAAAAAGGGTCGAGGAGGAGGCCGGTCGGGCGGGCGCCGGCGAAGTCTGCCTGGGGCACGTGCAGGCCTGCCGGACGCATTTTCTCGCCAGGATGGAAGACGAGGTCAGTGGATACCAAGTGGAAACATGTTTCGGTCCCGGCGGTTGCCCAAACCGGGCAATCGTCTGCGACGGCCTGACGGAAACGTTAAAGGAGCGCCTTGCTGCTCAGGATTTGAAATCCTTCCTGAAAAACGTAGTGAAGGGACCGTTAAAGATACATCACGAGTTCCGTGTATCCGTCTCCGACTGTCCCAATGCCTGTTCCCGCCCTCAGATTGCGGACATAGGGCTTATCGGCGCCTGCCGGCCCGTCGTTACCAATGAAATTTGCAGCGGTTGCGGCGCCTGCGCGGAAACATGCCGAGAAGAAGCCATTTCTTTTATTGCTGAGGCCCCCGTCGTGGACAGCGCCAAATGCCTCTCTTGCGGAAAATGCATTCCCGTCTGCCCCACCGGCGCCCTGCAGGCAGGCGAAAGTGGATACCGGATTCTCCTGGGAGGGAAGTTGGGCAGGCATCCGCGTCTGGCAACGGAAGTGCCGGGAATCTTCGAAAAAGCGGAAATACCGGCAATAATCGACCGGTGCCTGGATTATTACACAAGCCACTGTGCCGGGGGAGAGCGCCTGGGAGAGATCATGGAAAAAAACGGGATGGAGGACATTCTGAAAAAAATCATCCCTTGACTTTATGAGCTGTCATTACCATAATCATGCCGTGGATAATTAACCCTTTAATAGAACAGGTTAAAGCAGCAATAGGAGGTGTAGAAATGAGTTTCAGAATTAAGGAAAACATCACCTGGGTCGGGAAGATAGACTGGGAACTAAGGAGGTTTCACGGTGAAGAATTGTCCACGCACCGGGGTTCTTCCTACAATTCCTATCTGGTCAAAGATGGAAAGACGGCACTTATAGACACGGTATGGACTCCTTTCGCTAAGGAGTTCGTCTGCAATCTGAAACAGATGCACGCGCTTGACAGCATCGATTTTGTCATTGCCAATCACGGTGAACCGGATCACAGCGGGGCATTGCCGGAGCTTATGCGGGAAATCCCAGGTAAGCCGGTTTACTGCTCGGCCAATGCCGTCAAATCCCTCAAGTCCCAATATCATCAGGACTGGAATTTTCAGCCGGTAAGGACGGGCGATAAATTAAGCCTGGGGAATAAAGAGTTGATCTTCGTCGAGGCCCCCATGCTGCACTGGCCGGACAGCATGTTCTGCTATCTAACGGGAGACAATATTTTATTCAGCAACGATGCCTTCGGCCAGCACTACGCATCGGAGATGATGTTCAATGACCTGGTGGATCAGGCGGAGTTGTATCAGGAATGTCTCAAGTACTACGCCAATATTCTTACACCCTTCAGCAAGCTGGTGGACAGGAAAATAAAAGAGGTGATAGGCCTTAATTTGCCGGTGGACATGATCTGCACGAGCCATGGCGTGATCTGGCGCAAAGATCCGCTCCAGATCGTGAACAAATACCTCGAATGGGCAAATGATTACCAGGAAAACCAGATAACCATCATCTACGACACCATGTGGAACAGCACGCGGAAGATGGCGGAAACGATCGCGGCCGGGATCAGGCAAGGCGACGATACAGTTGCGGTCAAGCTATTCAACTGCGCCCGTTCCGACAAGAACGACATCATCACGGAAGTGTTCAAGTCGAGAGCCATCGTTGTGGGCTCCCCCACCATAAACAGGACTATCCTCTCTGCCGTGGCCGGCATCCTGGAAGAGATGAGGGGGCTGGGCTTCAAAAATAAAAAGGCTGCCGCCTTCGGCAGCTACGGCTGGAGCGGGGAATCGGTAAAGGTTATCTCGGACAAACTCCGGGAAGGCGGGTTCGCGCTCGTAAACGACGGATTGAAGGAAATGTGGAATCCCGATAAACAGGGACAGGAAAACTGCATTGCTTTCGGGAAAAATCTGGCCTCCCTGTTCAAGTAGTCGCTATCCCCACAAACCTCGTTCTATGCAGCCTCTGAGCGGAGGAGAACGTTCTCTTCAAGTATTTCGATGAAAGTTCGGATGTTGTGCAAGCCATGCTGGCAGACCACGAAACTGGGCGCGGACATGTAAGCGCCATGAAAGAGGCACTGGGCAACGGAAATGCGGACGCCATTCTGGAACACCTGCGGGCATACGGTGAATTGCTTACGGAACACATAAAAAAGGAAGACGAAATCCTGTTTCCCTGGATGGACGGCAATCTGTCCGAGGAGCAAAGGAGCGCTCTCACCGGCAGATTCGATATCGCCGATGCGGCAGGCAGGGAATTGCCGCAAATATACGATACATTCATCACGGAGATGGAGTGCAAAACCGGTCTCTCCTAATGAAATAAAGAGAGGAGGTATTGGGAATGAAAAATACTACTTACCGGAAAAGGCTGCAACGGTGCGCGGATTTGATGAAGACGGCGGAAATCGATGTCCTGCTGCTGACGAAACCCTCAAACATGTACTATCTGACCGGTGACGGCCGTCTCTGCGCCTACGCGATGGTCATGCAGGACGGGGAAGTTGCCTTAGGTGTCCCGAAGACGGACGTAAAGGATG
>DATESZ010000115.1:0-20606 GCA_035283845.1 Syntrophales bacterium
GGTTGATAACATCGATTGCCTTCTTCTCAGTCAAATTTTCTTTATTACTCAATGCTTCAATAAGTTCCGATTTATTCATACTGCTTCCTCCTCGTGCGCACCTTCACGGCTTCCTAATTTACAATGGCTATCAGTACCTTAATTCTTAGTTACGCGAACTATTATTTATTTTAACGCGTTAGTCAAGAAAATTTTTTTAGAAAATGAAAATAATTTTCCTGTTTCTGCCTTCGTTAAAAAACGATATTGCCCGGTTCTCAAATCACCCAATTCAACGTCGCCGATGCGAATGCGAATAAGTTCCTCAACATCATGCTCAATAGACTCAAGAGCCCTTCTGATTATGCGGTTTTTTCCCTCTCTCAATGTCACTAAAAGCCAGGAACTTTTGCTGTTATTCTTTATCACGCTAATTTCCTCAGGAAGGAATTTACCGTCTTCAAGCTCAATGCCTTTATGCAGGGCGCTAAGCTCGCCCTTGGACAGTCTGCCTTTTATTTTTACCCTGTAGACTTTGGGAATTCGGAAACGGGGATGAAGAAGCTTTTGGGCAAAGTCCCCGTCATTAGTCATAAAGAGCAGTCCCTGGGAATCGTAATCAAGCCTGCCCACGGGGAAAACCCTTGAGGAGACATCGGAAAGAAGGTCGGCAACGATCGGTCTGTGCTGGGGATCATGAAGAGTTGTCACATATCCGCGAGGTTTATTGAGCATGATATATATTTTTTCCGACTCGCTATGGATAAGCATTCCATCCACACGGACTTCATCTTTTTCACCATCGGCCTTGGTTCCTAAATGCCGAGTTACCAGATGATTAACGCTGACTCTTCCCGCGAGGATCATCCTTTCCGCTTCGCGGCGCGATGCCAGTCCGGCCTGAGCTATAATCTTCTGCAATCGTACCGATGTCAAAACCCTTTACTCCTCGAGTTCTTTCAATTCTTGTATAGTCGGCAGTTCGGAAAGGTCCCTTAAATTAAAAACTTCCAGGAAACGTTTAGTTGTACCGTAGATAATAGGTTTACCAGGGACATCCTTCCGACCTACAATTCTGACCAATTTTCTATCTAACAGCCTTTTTAAAGGCCCCCCGGCATCGACACCGCGAATTTTATCAATCTCTGACTTAACAACAGGCTGGTGATAAGCAATTATTGCAAGAGTCTCCAGAGCCGCAGGGGTTAAAGAGTATTTTACACCCTTTAACTTTTTTATCCAGGGGGCCATATCGCTTCTTGTCCTGAACTGGAACCCTCCGGCGACCTCTTGCAGGCAGATACCGCCATCTCTGTCCTTGTATTCCCTGACTATGTCATGCAGTTGACGATAAACTTCTTTTTTATCAACGTTCCCGATGATTTCTGCAATTTTTTCTATAGAAAGCGGCGTTTCTGAAGCCAGAATCAAGGCCTCAATGATGGTTTTAAGATATTCCATCCCTGCACCTCTAAAAAGCCGTGAAAATTTTGATCACACCAAAGGGACCGGACTGATACGCTTTTACCATTCTTAATTTCATCAGCTCCAGTATGGCAAGAAGGGTGTATATGACACTCCTTTTGTCCGCAGCTTCCTCGATAATGTCCGTAAACATAAGTGGTTGCACCTGAGCTAATCGTTCCATTATTTCATTAATACGATCACTCAAAGACATCCTCTCGCCTTTTATTTCCAGCAATTCCTGCTTATCCATCCGTGAAACAAGGTTCTGGAACGCCTTCACGAGATCAAAGAGATTTAATTCTGTCTCATCATCTCCCGCTACATCTGTTTCGTTTATGCCATAGGATCTTTTAAATACATCTCTTTCCAGCAACAATCGGCTATCGAGACACAGGGCAGCTTCCTTGTATGATTGATACTCAAGGAGCTGTTTAACAAGCTCCGCTCGCGGATCCGGTTCTTCTTCAAAATCGTCTTTTTCTTCCCGCGGAAGCAGCAGACGTGATTTGATATGAATCAACGTGGACGCAAGCACCAGGTATTCACCGGCAAGGTCAAGATTAAGGGATCGCATGATTTCCATGTACTGAAGATACTGGTAGGTTATAAGAGCGATTGGGATATTATAGATATCAATCTCGTTTTTCTTTATAAGGTACAGTAAAAGATCAAGAGGACCTTCGAAGATGTCCAGTCTGATCTCGTAAGCCATGCAAACTCCTTCGCGATTACGAAAATATCAGATTTTAAGGGCGTCTCTAACCTCGGCCATGGTTGCACGGGCTATCTCCCTGGCCTTCGCTTCTCCATCCCGGAGAATCTCCAAAACTTCCCCCCGATGCGCCATATAATAATCCCGGCGCTCATGAACAGGCTTCAGACTTACCGCGAGGCGCGAGGCAAGCTGCTCCTTGCAATCCGTGCAACCTATAGAGGCCGTCCTGCAGGCATCGGCTATTTGAAGAACCGAAGCTTCAGTAGAATAAAGCTCATGAAATGTAAAAACATTGCATAACTCAGGACGTCCTGGATCCCTCTTTCTCATGCGCTGAGGATCGGTAAACATAGACGCTACCTTTTGGGTTAGTTGCTCCCCCCGGTCGCTGATGTAAATGGAGTTGTCGTAGGATTTGCTCATTTTCCTGCCGTCTATTCCCAGGAGCTTGGGAACCACCGTCAACAAGGGTTCGGGGATGGGAAATACTTCCCCATAAAGAAAATTAAAGCGCCTGGCAATCTCACGGGTGAGTTCTACGTGGGGAAGTTGATCGACCCCCACCGGCACCCCATAGGCCTTGTACATGATGATGTCCGCCGCCTGAAGCACTGGATATCCCAAAAAACCGTAAGTTGCCAGATCCTTGTCAGCCAATTCGGCCCTCATCTCCCTGTATGTCGGATTCCTCTCGAGCCATGAAAGGGGGGTAATAATGGTAAGCAAAAGAAATAGCTCAGCATGCTCTTTTATGCTGGATTGCACAAACAGTGTGCTTCTTTGCGGATCCAGCCCGACACTCAGCCAGTCAATAACCATATCAATGGTATTAACCCTGATCATTTCCGTATCATTGTAATCGCTGGTCAGGGCGTGCCAGTCAGCCACAAAATAATAACAATCGTAATCGCCCCTATTCTGCAATTCCAGCCAATTAATGAGCGCCCCATGCAGGTTGCCCAAATGAAGCTTTCCTGTGGGACGCATCCCGCTTAATATAGGTTTTTTCAAAGCATCTCCTAAAAATTAAGGCCTCCGCTATCACATAAAAGCCGGAGGCCTTGATAAGTATAAAATTTGGAATTCTCTTTATTTTGCTTTTTCGGCAAGTGCCTTGCCTGCTTTGAATTTGATAACTTTTTTGGCCGGAATCTTAATAGCTTTTCCTGTTTGTGGATTCCTTCCCTCTCTCGCTTTCCTCTTTACAACTGAAAATGTGCCGAAGCCAACTAAACCGATCTTGCCGCTTTTCTTGAGTTCCTTGGCAACTGCAGCCTGATAGCTGTCCAGCGCTGCTGCTGCCGCCGCCTTGGTAATACCTGCCCCCTGTGCCATCGCTGATACCAATTCTGCTTTCGTCATCCCTTAACCTCCTCTCTCCTTAATAATTTTAATCTACCTACAAATCACCGGATGGTGACTTTTATATCATCCAAACAGGCTATGGCTCTGCATTCTGTACAGCACACTGACAGCAAATTTGCTGTATGCCTAACATAAAGAATATCAACAATCAAGAAAAAATATGTCATTTCAGCGGAAAATTACCTTTTTATGAAAAAAAACAGTTCTCCCGGTTCTTTTAATATGCCTGCAACTGCTTCCGCCTTATTGCTGCTGCCGCAAAAAAGATCGATACGGCCTGCTCCAATGATCGCCCCCCCGGCGTCCTGGTTTAATACGAAGCGTGAAAAAGGCTTCCATGAAACAACTGTTTCCTTATCCATCACGGGTTTTCTGGCCCTGATCAAAGCAAGCGCCCCCTTGGGATAGACATTATGATCAGATGCGATTGTCCGGCCGCCCGTCACCGGAACATTAAGCGCGCCCAGCGGTCCATTCTCCACAAAACGAAAAAAGACATACCGTTCATTATAGTTAAGAATGTTTGCCGCTTCTTTCGGATGTTCCCGCAAAAATTTTTTTATCGACTTCATGGACAGATCGCCTTTTTTTAATTTACCTTCATCAATCAAATAAGCGCCAATACTGCGATAGGGGTATCCGTTTGATTGGGCGTAACCGACTTGAGTCAGTCTGCCGTCGGGCAATCGTATCTTTCCCGATCCCTGAACATGTAAAAAAAACAGGCCAACAAAATCATCCACCCAGATAATTTCGAGGTTTCTACCGGCAAGAGAACCTCCCCCGTCTATTTCCGCACGCCTATAACGCGGAATCGCCTCTCCGGGCGGTCTATAAAGCGGATACCTGCACTTCTCCGACTTATTGAAAGAACCCTCCAGTATTGGTTCATAATAGCCTGTAAAAATCACTCTGCCCTTTCCGTCATCTCCTGCGCTTCGGTAAAAATCAAAAGCTTCTTTTATTTTTTTTTCCTTTACCTTAACCGGCACAGGCAGTTTGACAATATCCCGAAAGGTTATGAGGGATTCTTTCATTTTTCCCACGCAGGATTTTAGCGTGCCAAAATAATAAACGTCAGTATCCTTAAACCTGTTAAAATACTGGAGGCTGCGTTCTATAGCCAACACAAGGGAATCCCCATCGAGATCGTCTGAAAGGGAGGGGATGTCGCCTACCGGCAGAAGTTCAAGCGTAGATGAAGGTTTTGAAACGGCGCCTTTCCAAACCTTCTGTTCCGGAAAGGAGGGGGGGAGTGTCTTAGCCGTCCTTGCCCCGCACCCGGAAAGCATAAGTATTAGAATGACGTACCATGGAATAATTCGCCAAGCTGGGTTAACTTTGCACTCCAAGGGTACACCTAAATAATGATCCGGCAATTTTCGCAATAGCATTACAGTTCGATGAGCATGGCAACTTCATCGCAGTAATCGGGATATTTTGAGCACCGGAAGCAGTCCGACCATATCTTCTCCGATAAACAAGAACGATCGACCACTTTAAATCCCAAGTGTCCGAAGAATTCCCTTTGGTAGGTTAAGGTAAATATTCTATAGAGATCAAGGGTAATAGCTTCGGAAATACAGGCCTCCACGAGTTTTTTGCCAATCCCCTTTTCTCTGTGCCCTTCTTCAACATAGAGAGAGCGGACCTCAGCAAGGTTTTCCCAGATAATGTTCATGGCGCAGATACCTTGTATTTCCTGACTTCCCTCGTCATAGTAGATAAAAAAATCTCTGAGACTGCCGTATATGTCCATAAGCGAACGGGGAAGCATCTCTTCCCTGCCTGCCGATATGTTGATCATCCTGTGAATGATTTTCACATCGCCGATTCGTGCTTTTCTCAACATCCTTCACTCCTTATGGACGGGGGTATCTTTTTTTCAAAACCATCTCATCCGTACGAAGCGGAGAATTTCAGCATCTCCCGCGCGTGCTCCCTTGCTGTTTCCGTAAGTTCGATCCCGGCCAGCATTCTGGTTATTTCTTCAAGCCGCTCTTCATCGGACAGCAGCCGGATACATGTATTCGTCCCCTCGGAACCTTGTTCTTTGGACACGAGAAAATGGCGGTTCGCAAAACAGGCAATCTGAGGAAGATGTGTAATGCAAAGAACCTGACAATCTGCCGCCGCCGTTTTCAGCTTTTCCCCGACGACCTCTGCCGTTGCCCCCCCGATGCCGCTATCCACCTCATCAAAAATAATTGTCCCGACGGCGCCCATGCCTGCCATAACCTTCTTCATAGACAGGACTATTCGCGACAGTTCACCGCCCGATGCAATACGGGTCAGGGGTTTTAATTCTTCTCCGGAATTCGTTGACAGAAAGAACTCCACATCATCGATTCCTTTAATGGTAAAGTTTTCATCTTCACTTTGCGGCCCTTCAAAGTTCACAAGAAAGGACGCCTTGTCCATCCTTAAGGCGTGAATCTCCGCCTCGATCGCGGCGCGCAGCCTTTCTGCCGTTTCTTTCCTTTTTTGTGACAGGAAATATGCTTTCCCCTTCAATTCAGATCTTAATTCGCCGATGGCCTTTTCCATCTGCGCCATTTCATCACTGAGAGTAGAGATTATCTGTAAATTATTTTCCAGATCGGCCTTCTTTTTTAACACCCCTTCAAGGGCGCCGCCATATTTCCGTTTCAGCCGTCCCAGAAGTTCAAGCCGTGCCTCGACTGCTTCCAGCCTGTCAGGATCAAAAGATAAATTTTCGCCGTAATCGCGAAGGGTCAAGGCAACATCCTCTATCTGATAATATATAGCCTCAACTGTCTGTTCATCGACCTTCATGCCCGCGTCAATTTTTTTTATCTCCCCTATATTTGACATGACAAGGCGAAGCTGCTCCAGAATAGAGCTTTGTCCCCCGTAAAGCCTTTCGTATCCTGAATCCGCATGTTCAAGTAATCTCTGAAAATTTGTTATTATCTTTTTTTCTTCCAGAAGCAGTCCGTCTTCTCCTGCTTTTATATCTGCATCTATAATCTCCTTGAGCTGGAATTTGTGAAGTTCTTCTTCAGCTTTATTGCGAACACTTAAGTTACCGATTTCTCTTAATCTTGCAATTAGGAAATTATATTTCGTGTAGAGAGCTTCATATTCCTTCCTCAGAGGCTTAAGACCGCCAAAGTCATCCAGAATATCAATATGATTTACCTTATTCATGATTATCTGATGCTCGTGCTGACCACAAATATTCACCAGTAATTCGGAAAGGGAAGATAATACGGCAAGGTTTGCCATACTGCCGTTTATGTATACCCTGTTCTTTCCTGAACGGGATATGGTTCGCTTAATGACAACCTCATCACCTTCAAAAAAGCCCATCTCCTCCAGTTTTTCTCTCAATGCTTCCATACCGGCAATAGCAAAACACGCTTCAACTGTTGCCGTATCCTCTGATGACCTGATCATATCCATTGACGCCCTGTCGCCAAGCAGCAGGCTTATCGCCCCTATAATAATCGATTTGCCCGCACCGGTTTCGCCGGAAATTACATTGAGGCCGCTGCCAAAGGATACCTGCAGTTCATCAATAATGGCAAAGTTTCTAATGCGAAGCTCAACCAGCATTTAAGGAAAACCCCCTCAGCTATTACCCTTTTTGTCAGATACCAATCCTTTCCACCCCAATTTAGTGCGTAATATCTCTAAATAATCTCGGTGTGGCGATGAAACGAGGGTGGTTACATGGGCTGATTTTTTTACCGTCAGTGTGTCACCGGATTTCAATGTAACTGAGACCTGCCCGTCCAAGGTTAACGTTGCACCCTGTTCCTTCGTGCGCAAAATTACCTTCACGCAGGCATCGGAAGGAAGAATAATGGGACGGTTGGTAAGGGTGTGGGGACATATAGGGTTAATGATTATTACATCCTGATCAGGAAACACGATGGGACCGCCGGCAGAAAGAGAATAGGCCGTTGACCCGGTGGGCGTAGACACTATGAGACCGTCGGCTTTGTAGGTTATCAGATAGGCGCCATTTACGTAAGTTTCCAGTTCGACTATCCGGGAGAGATTGGCGCGATTTATCACAACGTCGTTGAGGACAGTGTACCTGCCTCCCCCTTCTTCCTGGTCATTTATGGCGGCATCAAGCATCATTCTTCTGTCAGTGCGGCCCTTTCCGCGAAGGATGCTTTCCATGGCGCTGTACATCTCGTTAAGGTTGATCTCGGTCAGATAGCCAAAATCACCCAGATTGATCCCAATGATAGGAGTAGCGAAGCCGACGGCAAAACGCGCCGTGCGCAAGATCGTACCGTCGCCGCCGAAAACAACAAGGAGATCAACGGCGGCGACAAGGGACTTTCGTTCCATCCCCCCATCTTCACCGGTCAATTCGGCAAGCCCTTTTTCAAGAAAAACTTCGAGGCCGTACCGCGTCAGCCAGTTTCGCAAAGAAATGACATGCTCTCGCGATCTTTCTTTTTCAACATTGGCAATGATGCCGATTTTTTTTATTTCCATCACATCCAGTGCATCCATCCCCTGATACTGTAGGCTGAGTTTTTAAATGAGACTGCTGCCCGATGGGATCAGATTTGTAGGTAATTCAATAAAGAAAGTGCTCCCCTTTCCCATCTCACTCTCAACCCAAATGCTACCCCCATGCTGTTTGGCGGCAAGCTTGCAAAAAGCGAGACCGATACCAACATTAGACATCTGTCTCCTTTCTCTTCCGATAACGTTGGCGTTTTTATCCATGGTCCGTGTTTCGTGATCCTGCCTAACGGCCCTTCTCTCTCCAGGCACACGGTTCTGACTATAAAGATCGAATATGGTTTCATGGAACTCACGGGGGATGCCGATACCGGTATCTGAAACCGCGAGTATAACCGTGTCTTTGGTGATGCCATCCTTAGTCGTCAAGGTTATCGTGCCTCCCTCCCGGGTGTACTTGATGGCATTCATAACCAGATTGAAAATAATTCTCTCGATCAGTGTTGCATCTGCGGCAACGGAAGAAATCTTGCTGCAGCAATCCATTTCCAAAGCCAGGTTCTTTTGCGAAACCATTGCTTTCATTTTGCCGATAACGGCCTTAAATATCCCCGCCAAATCAATGATGCTCAGATTAAGTTCGAATTTTCCCCTTTCCATCTTGCCTATTTCCAGAAGGGTATTGATGATATTGAGGAGGTCGTTCCCGCCGTGAATGGCTGTTTCCAGTATTTCCCGTTGCACTCGACCTAACTTGGGGGACATCAGCAGGTCCAGATTGGCCATGATGCTCGCCAGGGGTCCCTTCAGATCATGGACGATCATCCGCATCAACTCGGTGCTTGATTCCAGTCGCCTGGTCACAGTTTCTATCTGACAATCCTTCTGTTTGATGGCTTCCAGCAACTCCGCCCTCTCTCCAGATATATCATTCTCTAACGGATCAAGCCTGTCTTTTTTCACCATATGTTACCCCCAACTCGCCTGCCAGCCGGGTATTTCCTCATCTTTATTTACGATTTATGATTTTATCCAATGCTTCCCGGGCCTCTTTGAAATCCGGATAAATTTGCAAGGCTTTATTAAACTGGACAATGGCCTCATCTACTTTCTTCGCTTCCATTAATGCCCTGCCGAGGTTATAATACAAGTTCTCGTCGCCAGGATCTACGGCCAACGCCTTTTTGTATTCTTCGATCGCTTCCCGGAATTTGCCCTGCTTGCGGTAAGCGATACCCAACCTGTTGTATATGTTAATGTCCTTGGGGTTAGCCCGCAATACTGACTGGAATAATGTGGCGGCTTCGTTATCCATGTCCTTTGCCAGGAAGCTCTCGGCTATTTCCGACTGCATAACCATATTGTCCGGTTCCGTCTTGATGGCGCTCTCAAAAGCGGCCTGCGCTTCTTTCACCATTCCCTGCTCAAGCAGGGCCTTCCCCAGCTTAGTCTGCCTCGATGCATTGCGGGTACTATGGCCGACAGCATTCTGCATTGTCTGTATGCTCTTTCTCACATCGCCCTTCTTTTCATATACATCCGCAAGCCCATCGTAGGCCTTGGTAAACCTCGCTTCCAGGGTGATGGCCTTCTTGTAAGCCTTCTCAGCATCGTCAAGCATGCCCCGTTGATTATACAGATCACCAAATGCAAGGTAAACCTGGGGGTTCGAGGAGCTGATGTTGAGCGCCACCTTCAACTGATCGATAGCCCTGTTAAATTGGCCGGCGCCCGCTAAGACCTTTACCAGAGACAAAAGCGTGTCCACAGGCGAAGGATTTTCTTTCTTTTCCAAGACAGTATTAATCTTTTCTTCAAGCACCTTCGCCACGAAAGGCTTGATTATGTAAGCATCGACCTCGGTTTCCGCTGCCTCGGCTATAGTATTCTCGTCGACCTCGGCGGTTACCATGATGAAGGGAAGTTTTGCAAACCTTTCATCCGCCCGTACCTTTTTTAGCAGCTCAACACCGGTCATTTGAGGCATATTCCAGTCTACAATGGCTATATCTATTTTCGCTGTGGGAAGTTTTTTCCACGCATCGAGTCCATCCTCAGCTTCTATTATATGCTCGAATCCCAGCTGACGGAGCATGTTCTTAATAGTGCGACGCATGCCGATCATGTCATCAACGACCATGAATCTTATCAGTGCTTTCTCTTTTGAACTCAGTTCTTTACCCATTTGCTCCCTCAGTCCACTTCAACGAGGCCGCTTGCAATAACCTTCGTCTGCTCTGCCGGGTCTTCAACTCCTCCGCCGCCGCAGACTCCTCGGCATTTGCCGCTGTCGGCTGGGTCACTATTATATGTGATATATAACATGTTATTACCCTTAAGTGTAAAATATTTATTTTTTAACGTAAATATTTTACGTCTCAAAATCATTTACCGACATTCACACCGGTAAGCCCGTATGCCGCAGGGTTCCACTACTATTTCTAACAGATCGCTTTCCAACTCGAGCTTCTCGCCTTTGATCATCTCATGGAGCAGACAGCTCCTGTTTTTCCGCCTTATGCCGGACAGTTCCAGCTTTATTTTGTGCGGATGGCCGATGTCGAGGTTTGAAATAAGCAAGAATTTCTCTCCGGGCGTTTTCCGGCCTTCTCGAACAGCAGCCATAATAGCGCCGTGGCCCCGGTCCACGAAATGGATATTACCGCCTTCATGAAACAGGGCGTGGTTTTGAAGAAGCTGGTTCACTTTTCTGATAACTGTGTTGTAGCGGTTGGGCGTCGGGAAGGATATGGCCCGTTTTCTTCCGATGAAATTGATCTTTTCCCTCATGCCATGCTCCATGCCTTGAACCATGCCCATCTGGCCAGTAGCTAACAACGCTAGTGTAAAATAGCGGGTTACTGCCGCGTCCGGCGACCCGTAAAGCTGCGCGGGTGAGCTGGTATCATGGGTGCTGATTGGGGTGAGGAAGTGCAGTTTGGTGCTGATCTCATGGAGGTAAAGCAGGTATTCACGCAGTGCCTCGGCGAAGGGTTGCTCCCAGGGATTTGCCAGCAGCAGGTTCAGCTCGCACTTGGAGGCGGTTTTCAGAAGCGTGTTGGAATCCGAAAAGAATTCCGCCTGGATGATAAGTTCCGGATAAGTCAGGCGCAGTGTATGGATCAGATCTGCAATAAATTCCGGATGGCTGGAATGGAGATTGTCCAAGCGTATCATACCGCCGGTATGGGCCGCGTAGTTCGCCCAGAAAAGGGCGTACTTTTTCATGTACGCCCACAGTTCCTGCTTTATAAGCAGCTCGGGGTGATCGTAGTTGATTCTGCACAGGTCGCCCCACTTGATCCACTTGTTCATATGCCAGCAGCCGGCCCGCAAGAGGCCGTTCTGCTCGTTCTTGTCCGCGACAATCCATTCCGGACAACGACTGGCCATCTGGCTGGAAATACCGACATGGTTCAATACGAGATCGAGACATAGCCGAATTCCCTTTTCACGGGTCACTCGAACGAAATCCTCGAACTGATCAAGCCCGCTGCGTAAATCGGCCGGATTGAGAAACGATGGGTCGATGCTGAAAAGATCTTCCGCCGCATAGGGGCTTTCGGAAAAATCCATCTTTGTCAAGGGAAGCAGGTGCACGGCATTGAACCCGAGATCACGGATGTGATCCAGTGCGCAGATCCAGTCTCCGATGTGACCCGATACGTTGGGGATCAGCGTATACATCCGGATGTCTTTGGCGCCTGCAGGGTCAACGATGACTTTTGTGAAAGGAATCCTGTCCCAGTACCATGTTTTTCCACCATCCGATGAATGCTTGATTTTAAACAGGAAGATGCCGCACCGAGGCGGCGCGAGGGAAAGAGAAAAATGGCCGGCCAGGTTGCGCCTGAATTCTATTTCGTTCCATTCATCGGCAGTGCTGAGAAGATTCGTATAAAGTCTTACCTGTGGCGAGGGATGATCCTCCAGAAATTCCACCTCCAGAGAAAGCGGCTCGTCCTTGAATATCCTGAAGAATTCATCGGGCGCCACCGGCCAGGAGCGTTTCAGTTGGCCCTCATGGGCGATGCGCATGTTGTGAGATTGTAGGGAAGGGATTTCTCTGCGGATGACGGCGTTTGTCTGTTGAATCATTATCGTCCTAAACTCGTTTCTCAGAATATGATCGGGATCGGTTTGATCTTCCAGATCTCCTCCGCATAGGCCTGTGTGGTCCTGTCTATAGAGAAATATCCCATATTCGCAACATTCATGATCGACATTCGCGTCCAGCGATCCTCATCCTTGTATGCCTCGCTGACCTTCTGCTGGCATTCGGCATAGGAGGCGAAATCGGCAAGAACCAGGTAGGGCTCTCCCTGCCCGAGCAATGAATCGGTCAGGGGTCTGAAAAGCTCCGGTTCGGAACGGGAGAAGAAGCCCGAGGAGATCATGTCGATCACCTCCTTCAGTTCGCTGTGGGCGGCGTAATATCGAAGAGGATCATAACTCCCCCGAAGCCCCCTGATCTCTTCTGCTGTATGCCCGCAGATGAAGATATTCTCTTTGCCGACTTCCTCCATGATCTCGATATTTGCCCCATCCGGCGTCCCTATGGTTATGGCCCCGTTCAGGGCAAACTTCATGTTGCCTGTACCGGAGGCCTCGGTCCCGGCTGTAGAGATCTGTTCCGACAGGTCAACGGCAGGGATAATCATCTCGGCCAGGGAAACGGAATAGTTCTGGATAAATACGACCCTCAGCCTCTCCCCGACGGCAGGGTCACTGTTGATCACATCAACGATAGAGGTAATGAGCTTGATAATCAATTTGGCCATAAAATAGCCTGGGGCGGCCTTGCCCGCAAAGAGAACGGTCCGGGGAACAATCTCCTCTTCCGGATTATTCCTGAGCCTGTTGTAAAGACTGATAACATGAAGCGCATTGAGAAGCTGACGCTTGTATTCATGTATACGTTTGACATGTCCGTCAAAGAGTGAGTCCTGGTTCACCGCAATTTTTTCGTGATCGTGGATATGGCAGGCTAACCGTTCCTTGTTTTTCTGTCTGGCGGTACGCCACTGCTGCCTGAATGATGAATCGTCGGCAAGGGGAATCAGTTTCTTGAGTTGATGGAGATCCGTAACCCACCGGTCCCCGATTGCAGAGATAATCAGTTTCGACAGGGGTTGATTACAGAGCCTGAGCCATCTTCGCTGAGTAACCCCATTTGTCTTGTTGTTGAACTTTCCGGGCCACATCTCATGGAAGTGCTTGAACATCTCCATCGCGAGAATATCGGAATGAAGGGCAGATACTCCATTTACCGAATGGCTCCCCACAATGGCAAGATGTGCCATATTGATCCTTTTCTCTGGACTTTCCTCGATGATTGACATGTCTCTGAGCCGCGATGTGTCCCCGGGAAACAGAATACTGACCTCCTCCAGAAAACGACGGTTTATTTCATAGATGATCTGGATATGTCTCGGCAGAACACGTTGAAAGAGAGAAACAGGCCATTTTTCAAGGGCCTCAGGCAGGACGGTATGGTTCGTATAGGCAAAGGTTCTGACGGTAATATCCCAGGCGTCTTCCCAGCAGAGGCCTTCACTATCAAGGAGTATCCTCATAAGCTCCGGGATGCCGATGGCCGGATGGGTATCGTTCAACTGGATTGCAATTTTGTCGGCAAAATCCTTGAATTTATGTCCGGGGGTATGGGTTTTCGCGTAGCGCCGCATAATATCCTGGATCGTCGCAGAAACAAAAAAATACTCCTGTCTCAGCCTCAGCTCCTTCCCTATGAAGACGTTGTCGTTTGGATACAGCACCTTCGAAATCGTTTCGGAAAGGGCTTTGTCAGAGACCGCCTTTTCATAATCACCGTGGTTAAAATATTCGAGATCGAACTCACGGCTTGATTTGGCCGACCAGAGCCGCATGGTGTTTACCGTATTGTTGCGGTAACCCGGGATCGGCGTGTCAAAGGCAAGGGCGACGATGTCCTGAGTATCCGTCCACTCATGCCGGAAAATCCCCTGATCGTCAATGTATTCGTGCACCCGACCGTAGAACTTTACGGAATAGAGGAATTCCGGTCGCTCGATCTCCCAGGGATTGCCGTATCGGAGCCACGCGTCTGGTGTCTCGACCTGGTAACCGTCAATGATTTTTTGAAAAAAGATTCCATACTCATAACGGATGCCGTAGCCGTAGGCAGGCATTTCAAGCGTCGCCATTGAATCAAGAAAGCAGGCGGCCAGTCTCCCGAGGCCGCCGTTTCCAAGTCCTGCATCGGACTCGATCTCCTGGAGTTCTTCGAGCTCGTAGCCGAGTTCTGACACTGCGCCTTGGACGTTATCCTGCATGTCTAGGTTTATGAGAGAGTTACCGAGGGTCCTTCCGATCAGGAATTCAAGAGAAAGATAATAGACACGCTTTGCGTCCTTATTGTAATAAGTCTGCTGGGTCTCGATCCATTTTCTGATAAGGCGATCCCTCACGGTCATCGCGATGCTGGTATAACAGTCCCTGGGCGTTGAAGTAAATTCGTCCTTGGCGAGAGCATAGGTAAGGTGATGGGCAAAGGACTTTTTCAGTGATTCCCTGTCGGAACCGTTGGCAGGGATTTGCTGAATGCGGGTTTTCCTCAGCGAGGGTTTTGCATGATCAGAGTTTTTTCTCATAGGCCATAGTTGCTACTTTGACAGACCGAGTTTTCTGCAAAGAAGGCCGTAATCAAGGTGGGCTGCAAGCAGTTCCTTCGCCCTCTCGATCTTTCTTTCGCCTCCGAAATGGATCCTCCCAAGCAGATTTTCAACTTTTTCAACAGTGGAAAGGGTGTCTTCCCTCACAAGAAGGATAGGGACTCTGTCCATCATTGCCTTTCCAACAACCACTTCACTGGGGTTCTGATCGCCGGTGAGGATAAGGCACTTGGTTGACGTCTCAAGGGCGGCTATCTGTATGTCGCTCCAGTGTCCACCGGTGATAACCGCTTTGTTTGGCGTCTTGCGGAAATACTTCATGGCAGAGTCCACATCCATAGCCCCGATGCTGAATCTTTCCACATAGTAGTCCAGACCCTCTTCGCAGCATAAAATCTTGGCGTTTAACACATCGCGGAGTTCCTTGACCCTTACGGCCTTCATGAACGGGTCAGAAGGGACAGTCGCTACCACATCTATACCTTTTCCTGTCATGAATGGTACAATCAGTTCTTTTACATAAGTGGTTGCCTTGGCAGGGATATTGTTTATGATAACCCCTGCCATTTATACCCCGTAAAACGGTAAATGAGTGTCTTTAGATACTTGAAGTATACACGTATTAAAATAATTTTCCAGATTTGAAACGAACTGGCAATAAAATCAATAAAGACTTTTTAATTACGCATAAGCAGTTGCTGCGTGACAATGTCCGTAGGATTGTGGTAGAAGCGATTCAAAGAAAGACGAATTCATCGCGTTTACCGGAGTCAGGTACGCAAAGGAGGACGAACATGCCCATCTTCAAGGATGATCTAACGATAGTACTGGCCGGCGAGGCCGGTCAAGGCATTCAAACTATTGAAGCGCTCCTGACAAGTCTCCTGAAAAGCGGCGGTTATCATATTTTTGCGACGAAGGAGTATATGTCCCGAATCAGAGGAGGGATGAATTCCACGACGCTGCGGGTCGCCTCCCGGAGGGTGGCCGCACTGCGGGAAAAAATTGACCTTTTGATTCCTCTGCACCGGGAAGCCATGCCTCACCTGAGGCGCCGCCTCACCGAGGAGACCGTGATCATAGGTGAGCAGGAAAAAATTGGCCATAGCCCCATGATTGATGTTCCCTTTACGAAAATGGCCGTGGAAATGGGAAACAGCGTCTATGCCAACACCCTGGCTGTCGGAGTATTGGCGGGGTTGCTGAAGATAGACCGGGAAAAATGCCGGCAATTCATTGCCGGGTATTTCGGCAAAAAGAATGAGGAGATCAAGGAGAAAAATATCGCAGCGGCTTTAAAGGGCTTCGAGATTGGCGTCGGGCTGACAGGAAAAATTGACATTGAGATGGTCCAGGTTGCCTCAGTCGCGGAGGAAGCCATGCTGACGGGCGGGGAAGCGGTGGCTTTGGGGGCTTTGGCCGGCGGCTGCAACTACTTTTGCGCCTATCCCATGTCCCCGGGCACTGCCGTCCTGACCCATATGGCCGCTTATGCAAAATCGGCCGATGTCATCGTGGAACAGGTTGAAGATGAGATCGGGGTGGTGAACATGGCCATTGCAGCCTGGTATGCCGGCGCCCGTGCCATGGTGACAACATCGGGCGGCGGCTTTGCCCTGATGACGGAAGGGGTAAGCCTGGCCGGCATGATCGAGACGCCGCTCGTGGTCCATCTGGCCCAGAGACCGGGGCCGGCTACTGGCCTTCCCACCCGGACGGAGCAGGGGGATCTGAACCACGTTCTTCATGCGGGACATGGTGCATTCCCCCGCATTATTTTAGCCCCAAAGGACATCGAGGAGGCCTTTTTCCTTTCCCAACAAGCCTTCAATCTGGCCGACCAATACCAGGTCCCGGTATTTATTCTTACCGATCAATACCTGATTGATACCTATTACAACCTGCCTTGCTTTAAGATGGATCATCTGCCCGTGGAAAAGCGCTTCGAACGGACGCGGGCAGATTACCGGCGCTTCCGCATCACGGACTCCGGCATTTCCCCGCGCGGCGTGCCGGGGTTCGGCGATGGGATCGTCTGCGTGGATAGCGATGAACATGATGAAGCCGGCTATATTACGGAAGATAGTGAAGTGCGTGTCAAGATGGTTCAGAAGCGTCTCAGAAAAGCCGCGGTGGTAAAAAATGCCGCCCTGCTCCCCGCTTTTACAGGCGCGGAGGATTACGAAACCTTGATAGTGGGATGGGGTTCCACCTATCCGGCGCTTGCCGAGGCGCTGGAGAAGATAGGACGGCCGGCTCTCGCGCAGCTTCACTTTTCCTGGGTTTACCCGCTGGCGGAAGAAGCGGCGGACTATTTGCGAAAGGCCAGAAATATTATCGTAGTAGAGGGGAATGCTACCGGGCAATTCGCGACCTTATTGAAACTGATGACGGGGCGGCAAATTGAAAATATTCTGAAATACAATGGCCATCCTTTTTCCGTCGAGGAGCTGGTCCGGGAGATCACGGCAAGGTGTTAGGGGTGAGGAGGTTTGCTATGGCTGAGAACAAATTTGATTTTGCCCATAAAATAGATATGGCCTGGTGCCCGGGTTGCAGCAATTTTTCTATCCGCCGCTCCCTGCTGGCGGCGCTGGACGAGCTGGGTGTTGCCCGGGAAAAAGTGGTCATGGTATCCGGCATCGGCCAGGCGGCCAAGATGCCCCAGTATATAAACACCAATTTTTTCAATGGGCTGCATGGCCGGGCGCTGCCTGCGGCTACGGCGGTCAAGGCTTGCAATCCGGGCTTGACCGTTATTGCCGAGGGCGGCGACGGCGATATGTACGGGGAAGGGGGCAATCACTTCCTGCATGCCACCAGGCGCAATCCCGACATTGCCCTTTTTGTCCACGACAACATGGTCTACGGCCTGACGAAGGGACAGGCCTCGCCTACCACGAGAGAGGGCATGGTGACCCCCGTGCAGACGGCCGGGGTCTTTGAAAAACCTGTAAATCCCGTTGCCTTGGCCGTGGCGCTGGATGTCCCCTTTGTGGCACGCGCCTTCTCGGCAGATTGGGAGAAAACCAGGGACATCATGAAGCAGGCGATCCTCCATCGGGGTTTCTCTCTGGTAGATATTTTTCAGCCCTGCATTTCCTTCAATAAAGTCAATACCTACTCATGGTATAAAGATAATTCCTATTACCTTAAGGAGGATTACGATCCCACTAATAAGACAGCGGCCTTTGCCAAAGCGCAGGAAGAATTGCCTTTCCCCCTGGGTGTTATATACTTGAATAGCGAGCGCGTCCCTTTCGAGGATCACCTGCCCCTCTACGCCCATGACAAAAGACCGCTTTACGAGCGGGAAAGGGCATTGGAAAAAATCGCGGCGATACTGAAATCCCGGGTATGAATTTCACTCCTGCGAAAATTAAGCTTTGCCAGATGAGCCAAGAACCGCTTCGTTTTTGTGCTTGTACATTTTGACGAGTTCGTCTCTGGCAGGACCTAGATATTTTCTCGGATCGAATTCGCCCGGCGTAGTCGCGAAAACTTCTCTTATCTTCGCCGTCATGGCAAGTCTTCCGTCCGAGTCTATGTTTATCTTGCAAACCGCTGATGCCGCTGCTTTTCTCAGTTGCTCTTCCGAAACGCCTACCGCATTATCCATTTTGCCGCCGTACTTATTTATCATCGCGACGTATTCCGGCATTACTGAGCTCGCGCCGTGGAGTACTATCGGAAAGCCGGGTATCTTTTTTTCTACTTCCTCGAGAATATCGAATCTTAAAGGCGGAACAGACTCTCCCGGTTTAAGTTTAAACTTGTATGCGCCGTGTGAAGTCCCTATGGAGATGGCCAAACTATCCACACCGGTCTTTTTAACAAAATCCTCAACCTCTTCCGGACGTGTATAATGGCTTGTTTCATGGCTTACTTCGTCTTCTATGCCGGCCAGCACTCCCAGTTCTCCTTCAACGGTTACATCATATTTGTGAGCGTATTCCACCACTTTTTTTGTGAGAGCCACGTTGATTTCATATGTGTGGGCGGAACCGTCTATCATAACGGACGAAAAACCGCTTTCTATGCAGGAAACACAAAGTTCATAAGTGTCGCCATGATCCAGGTGCAGCGCAACGGGGAGATCAATTCCCGCGGCATGAATGATCTCCATTGCGCCTTTGGCCATGTGCTTGAGAAGTATCTGATTGGCGTACTTTCTCGCGCCACTCGAAACCTGAAGGATGAACGGCGATTTCGTTTCTATGCAAGCCCTTACAATGGCCTGTAATTGCTCCATATTGTTGAAGTTATAGGCAGGTACAGCGTAAGTGCCTTGCATTGCTTTCGCGAACATTTCTCTGGTGTTGACCAGACCTAACTCTTTGTAGGAGACCATATCTTTTCCTTTCGCTGCTTAGTTTTTATGGGGACAGATTTGAAATCTGCTCCCCGGATTTACTTTACCAAATACGCGTTGTATTACAAAGAAAAAACAGAAAAAATTTTAGCCTGTCATCCCAGAGAACTCCATAGAAGCATCCCGTTCAGAACCACGACGATAGCGGCTACGCCCCAGAGCATGACGCGCCCCATGCGGTCGTTGGCGTGTTTTCCCATCAATTCCTGCGACGAAGTCAGATGGACCTGCAGAAATATTGTCCAGGGAAGCTGGATGCTCAGGAAGATCTGGGAGAGGATCAGGCCGTTGAAGGGATTGCCCACCAGGAAGATCGCTGCCGTGCCGATGATCAGGGTAATGCCGATTCCGAACCGTGAATGGGAGTCCTTGGTGTCGTAAGGCTCACCGAACATCCCCGCCAGGATGCTCCCCCCCGCCATACCGGCAGTGGTACTGGACGCGACCCCGGCAAACAGCAGGGCAACGGCAAAAACCGTGGCGGCGGCACTCCCCAGCAGGGGCCGGAGCATAGATTCGGCCTGAACAAGATCGGTGACGACGGCGCTGTTTTGGAAAAATACGGCGGCCGCAACCAGAATCATCGCACTGTTTATCCCCCAGCCGACAAGCATGGAAAAGAGGGTGTCCAGAAACTCATACTTCAATTGGTGGACGATGATCGCCTCGTCCTCGACTTGCCACTGCCTGCTCTGGATAATCTCCGAATGGAGAAAAAGGTTGTGGGGCATCACCACGGCCCCGAGCACGCTCATGACAATCGGCACCGACCCCTGGGGTAGGCGAGGCATAACCCAGCCAACGGCAGCCTGGGGCCACGCAATCGGCACCAGCACGAGTTCAAAAATGAACGACAGGCCAATGAGCGATACAAAGCCGATGATGTATCTCTCGAGCCGGGAATAGGAATTGGCTAAAATCATAGAGAAAACAACCGCAAGAGTGAGGAGGGCGCCGATCTTGATGGGAAGGTGGAAAAGCATCTGCAGGGCAATGGCCGCCCCGAGAACCTCCGCCATGGCCGTGGCCACGGCGGCCAGCACCGCCGAAGATAGAACTGTCCGGGATACCCACGGTTTGAGATGGCGGGTTGCCGCCTCGGAAAGGCATAACCCCGTGACAATTCCCAAATGCGCCGCATTGTGCTGCAGGAGGATGAGCATGGCCGTGCTCAAAGTCACCATCCAAAGGAGGGTGTAACCGTAGGTAGAGCCAGCCGCCACATTGGCCGCCCAATTGCCGGGGTCAATGAAGCCGACGGTCACGAGCAGTCCCGGTCCCAGATATTTCAGGAAACTGGAGACCTGCGGCCGCCGGTGTGGACTTTTTAGATCTGAGACTGCCATATCTTTTGATCATGAGATAAAGGAAATTAGACTGTGGTCCTACGAAATAAGCTCCTTAGCCGTAATTCCTTTTGTGGCTGCTTCAAATGCGCGGAACCAGGCATTGAACGAGCCGTAATCTTCCCTGGCGGAAAAATAGAAAAAGGGCGCCTTCGCCAAAGTCCCGCGTACCAAATCCTGGTACTCTGATAATCTGGCCTCGCTTACGTCGCGGGCATAAATCGCAGATGCGGCAACGGTCCCGGCAAACTGACCCT
>DATESZ010000116.1:0-7365 GCA_035283845.1 Syntrophales bacterium
TCCTTACTTGTGGACACAACCACTTGGCCAGTAGCCTTCCACAACCGGCCTTTCTGGTCATATTGTTCCCCCCAGTAAAGGATGTAATTTCGATCCAGAGGAGGAGAGGCATCTACATATATTATCCGTTTAGAATACACATAATCCGGATTGTTAATCATAATTTCCAGCACCCAGAAGGGCCTTAATTCCCATTCTGCCTGGGCATAGGGGCCGTTCTTTTGATAGTCATAGGCAGGTTTATTTTCCCTTCCTACATAGTGTCTGGGAAACAGGAGATCCCTGTGTTCCAAGACCCGCAATTTCATTCTGGGATCAAGCTTCTGCTGCCACACATCAAAATCATCAGGCACATAATCACTTCCAAGCAGGGGATCGGTAACATCAGCTCCGGTAAGACGGCGCACCCTCCGAATCGCAGGAATATAGGCATAACATTCGTCAGCCTTATCAATATCCCAGTATCTGACCCTCAAATGGACGAATCCCTTCACTTCGTTAGGCTCTTTAATCACAAGAGATTCCTTGTAAGATATACCTCTCTCTGTAAAATCCGGCATATCTCCAAGAGGGGGAATATCTGTTCTTCCCCGGTATTTGCGGCGAAATAGATCCCATACAAAGTTTTTTTCATACTTGGTCCCTTTGAACAGGCCAAGCCGGGAATGCTGTTGATAATCGTCGTGGGCGCCGCCGCGGGAGACAGTGGGATAACAGTTCCAGACTATCTCTAACACATTCTTGGGTTCAAGGAAAGGAACTCCGGCTTTCCAGTTTAACAAATCATTGCCAGCTCCTATCCGGGCAGTGCCTGCATATTTCCTGGTAGCCTCCAATTGACCCTTGGTGAGCGGCCAATAAGCGGTTTTCACAATGGGCATGGTCACTAAACCTTCTCTCACCCCCATGCTAAGCCATTTGATTTTGGAGGGAGGAAGCAGTTTTTGCAACTCTGGCAGATAGGTGTCAAAATTATCCTTCGTAATCACTACACCCGGTTTAATGGGGCCCTCATACTTCTGATAAGGGGGAATCTCCTCAGCCAACAGAAAAACAGGTAATAAAACCCCCATCAAAAAGGCTGTTAAAAAATGCGCTCCTTTTAGTCTAATCATTTTCTTCCTCCTTAATTCAAGGCAGCAGGTAGATAGACACGTGGAAGACTGTAAGGACATCCCAACTTCCGGACTTCAGTCTAAACACCTGAGTAGTTACTGTTTATTAGAACTGATACTTTATCCGAAAGTAGATCTCATCATTATTGTTAAGCTCTCCAAAGGGAAGCTCGTTCTTATCACCGGTAAATACCAGCGCTCCTATCTCGGGCCGCCAATGGTCTCCGTATTTGAATTCCAACCGGGGCTTTATATACCAGCCTGTAGCGGCAGCATCATACACTACCAATACCTCCGGGCAGATCCTCCCCATGTGATATTCAGTATTTACCAGAAGGCTTAAAGCGTAGCTGTCCTCGCGAGGTTTTTGGCTATAAGGGCCAAAACGCAGATCCTCTTCATAATCAAATATGTGGTGGAGAAAAACCTGACCGGAAATGAAAAACATCTTTTCCGGATTGAGCAAGGTGATAAACCGCTTATAGTCAAAACCGAGCATGGAGGCCTGCATAGTCTTTTCGGCTATCATGTCTCCACGGGCAAAGGCATTATTTAAAACCCCTATGTAGGGGCTCCAGTCGTCGCCGTGTCCAAGTATATTATAATGCTTGTCCACATAAGTGGCGAACTCACCCCGCCATACCCACATGCCCGTGGCTTTATTAAAGGTAAAACCGATCACCCTTTCCCGCGGGTATTCAAATCTTAGGTTGATGGGAAAAGGTTGCATGAGGGCATTATAACCGAAACCAGACAGATAACCAGCAACCGCAGCGTTTAATGGAACAGACAACGCTGGATCGACATAAGGACTACCTAAAGCGTCGCCTACATTCAGTATTCCACCCCCCTCGTATTTAATAACCGGCGACTTGGAGAAACCCTGCCAGTAATTCAAGGTAAGGAACCAGCCGCTCGATTCTCCCCCCAGCCGGGCGCCGAACTCGCTCTTATTGACATTGATCCAGGCGGGGGTATCCTCTTCTGCTACATTCAGAATACCCGCTTTTCTCAACGTGGGGACATCCAGCCTGTTAAGCGCATCGGTAATGCGAATAGGGCCAACAGGACCTCCCGGCGATGGATAATAAACATCAAAAGGCATATCAACCCGCATCTTTTCAAACAAGGGAGGGGTGGAAATGGTCCAGGGCGATTTGTAATCGTTGCTCAAGGTAGTATCAAAATATATCTTGTCTCTACCGACATCCCCGGGGTTCCACAACAATTCCAGATAGCTGTTGTACCGTGGATTAATCCTGTAAACCGCCTTAACCATCGTCAGAGGGATGCGGATATCCTCCCAGCTCCGGGTAACAAACTGGCGGCGCATATCAAGGGGATTGATGATATCCATCAGGCGCAAGCCATCGGTTTCCCCCCAGACCACCTGCTGCTTGCCGATCCGGAAATCCCACTTTCCTAGAGTGGCATCCATATAGAGCTCACGCATTTTATATTCGGTGCTCAGCACCTCCCGTGAACCCCCATAATCTCTTCTCCACTGGTCGCTGTCGTTTCGCAGGTCGTACATAGCATCATATGTGCCCCGGAAGATCCCTGACACAGTTACCTGGGGATGCAACTTCGCATCCATCTCGACCTGGAGGCGGTTTTCACTGCTTACCCACTGGTCAGAGTCTCCCCCTATGCGGTAAGAGCTCTGGTTCTGCACATAACCACTGATGGAAAGCTTGTCATCCAGCAGGGTAAACCCATGAGCAGAAAAAGCCAGCCCCCCCAGCCACAGGGACACTAAAGCAAAAACTAAACAGATTCTTTTCATGACTTCACTCCTTATGTTTTAAGGTTTATTTAAAATCCTGGTCTGAGCAGATATGTCAGGGCAGGAACTGAAAACAACGCTCCAAACACACAGCATTTATCTGAGCTTTTTAGCCAATTCGGCGGCTATAACCAAACGCTGGACCTCGCTAGTGCCTTCATAGATCTGAAATATTTTGGCATCCCGCATCAGTTTCTCTATCGGATAATCCTTCATATACCCATACCCGCCAAAGATTTGCAAAGCCTGTATAGACGCTTTCATGGCCACATCCGCGGCAAAAGCCTTAGCCTGAGCAGACTCCAGTGCCAGCTTTTTCCCTTGATCACCCAGCCAGGCGGCCCGCCAAGTAAGCAGACGGGCCGCATCAATCTCCATGGACATGTCCGCCAATTTTCCCTGAATAAGCTGATGATGCAGCAAAGGTTTGCCAAACTGCACCCGCTCGGAAGCATAATTTAAAGCTTCATCAAGGGCCCTTTGCGCCAGACCACAGGCCACGGCCGCAGCCATAGCCCTTGTCAGGTCAAGAGTCCCCATGGCTACGTAAAAGCCGGCGCCTTCGACACCCAGCAAATTTTCACGAGGAACTCTAACATCTTCAAAAATCAATTCCACCGTATGAGAAGCCCGTATTCCCATTTTATCTTCTTCTTTCCCAATCTCCACACCCAGCTCTTTCGGCACAATAAAGGCACTGATGCCTTTATGCCCCTTGGAAGGGTCTGTCGAAGCAAACACTACAAAGAAGGTGGCTATGTCACCCCCGGTAATAAAAGTCTTACGGCCATTTATCACATATCCGCCTTCTGTTCTTTCAGCTTTGGTCTTAATCATGGCTGCATCAGAACCGGCGCCTGGTTCGGTCAATGCAAAGGAAGCAAATTTGACCTCCTTGGAGGAACAGACCGGCTTTAAAAAATTCTCCTTTTGCTCTAAACTCCCGCTAAGAAGCAAAGGCGTTAAGGCAATCTCATTCACTAAAAACGAGGTAGCCATTCCAGCACATCCATAGGCCAATTCCTCAGCAACCAAACAGACCTCTAACATCCCCAAGTCGGAACCGCCAAACTCCTCAGGAATAGAAATATTTATTAACCCGAGTTCGTGTGCCTTCTGAGCGAGCTCAAACGGAAACTCCCCGGATCGATCACATTCGGCCGCTATCGGCATAATCTCATTTCTGGCGAACTTGGCCACCATATCCTGCAAAGCATGCTGCTCTTCAGTTAATTCAAAGCTGATCATAATCGATTTCCTCTCCTGATTTAATAAAAAGGGACCTTCGCTAACTAAGCGTCAATAATGTTACCCACTCCAAAAAAAGTCAATAGTTCTTTTCAAAATTTTAAAAAATCTTTAAGTATCGTTCAAAGGGTTGGGCAAAAGTAAATTGAATAAATCCCAAAACTATAAAAAGAGGTATTGACTTTTTTTGGAGAGGAAGCTACTCTGCCGCCGTTTCCAAGAATCCGTTATAAAAAAGCTACAAAATCAAATCAGATTACCAAGGAGGAATCAAATGGCAGCAGCGTTAAGAGCCCTTGAAGAAATAAAGAAGGTGAATGCCTCTTTTCCATTTTCCGAGCCAGCCAAGAAATGGAAAGAGAAGGGTAAGAAGATTGTAGGATGGGTCTGCATCAACGTGCCAGAGGAAATAATTCACGCCGCGGGAATTATGCCTTTCAGACTCACGGGAGGAGATGAAGAAATCACTCTTGACAGGGCCAATGAGTATCTTTTCAGCGGTAACACCTGTTCCTTTAGCAGGACAATCCTGGAGTTGCAGTTGCGCGGTGAATATGATTTTCTGGATTGTATTGCCGGGGCCACCCCATGCGAAGGAGTCATGCGTCTTCTTGAAGTTGGAGCGCATTATCACAATACCCCTATCCTCCCCTTTCTTGATACGCCACGCAAAATAAATGAAAGGGCTTATGATTTCTATCATGTCGAAGTATTGGACTTTAAAAAAAGCTTAGAACAGTTCTTTGGCATTAAAATCTCTGACGAGGCGATTGTCAATTCGATAAAAATCTACAACAAGACAAGGGCGTCTTTGAGAAAACTCCATGATATGATGAAAAAGGACGCCCCTCCTGTCTCAGGGACCGAGATGATGGAGATTTTAAACGCATCGGTCAGGATGCCCCGAGAGGATTTCAATATCCTCTTAGACGACTTACTGGAGGAAATTGAGACCGCAGGCCGCTTCATTCCTGCCACGCTGAGAATCATGATCAGCGGGGCCGTCCTGAACGTGACTCCTTTTATTAAAGCGGTGGAGGGTCTGGGCGTTACCGTTGTAACTGATGATTTCTGCACCGGTTCAAGGTATTGGTGGGAGCAGGTTGAATCAGGTGAACCATTGAAGGCCATCGCAAAACGATACCTCAATGCGCAGTGCCCCTGCCCAAGGACAAATCCGTCTAACCTGAGAACCGATTGGTTAAAAAAGATCGCGAAGGAATTCAGGCTGGACGGAATAATTGCCTTGACCATGAGAAACTGCGCCCCTTATATCTTCGACCTGCCAATGTGGAAGACCCAAATTGAGGACCAGGGAACCCCTGTTCTTGATCTGGATATAGAATATGGGGGAGGTTTTAGCGGACAGGTCAGAACCAGGATTGAGGCATTCATCGAGATGTTATCTTTGGAGGTGGCAACATGAAATTAAGGAAGATAAAAAATTATGATATGACAATGTTTGAACAGAGCATAGATGTTATGGCGCAAATGAAGTCCCATTGCGTTGCCAGGTCGGAAACCATTTTTTTTGATATGATGATGAAGCTATTCGGGGACGTGGTGTCTGCGGTAAAGGAAGGAAGACCTTTTATTGCAAGTGGCATGTCTTTCCCTACTGAAATCTATGCTGCCATGGGCATTGTGGGCCTCGAGTACGACATGGCCGGCTCTTGTTTGAACACCTATATGGGCTGCGAGGAAGAGATTTGGAGCGCCGCGACAGCCCTTGGCATCCGGCCGGAAATCTGTTCGCCCCAGCGTGCTCCTGTAGGGTGGTTTGCCAAAGGATGGTTTCCAAAAGCTACCGCTATTGTAAACACCAGCATGGACCAGTGCGACAATATGTCTCAGAACGCGAATGTTATGGCCGCTCTCTATGACGTGCCTATCTTTTGCATCAACCGGCCCTATCGCTGGTGGAGCCAGAGGGGACTCGAGTCCATGGCCGGAGAAATTAAGGATGCCATTACCTTTCTGGAGGAAAAAACGGGGCGTAAAATGGACTGGGACAAGCTTAAGGAAGCAGCGAGACTGACGGTGAGGCAGATGGAGATCAGCATTGAGATCCACAAGCTTCTCGCCACGGCCAGGCCCTGCCCCGTGAAGGCAGGGAGCGGTTTTCTTATCCACTGGATTCGCATGGCATTCGCAGGAACACAGGAGGGGGTAGACTATTGCCAGGCTTTTCTGGACGAGATGAAGGAGCTTGTTGCCCAGGGAAAAGGCTACGCCCCAAAGGAAAACTACCGCCTGATAAATCTTTTCACATTCCCTGTGGGCCAGCATGCAGTCCTGGAATGGCTGGAACAGGAAATGGGGGCCGTCTTCGTGGCGGAGCCCATGTATTTTATGTATAATGAAAGTGAACTTGCAAAAGTAGATCCTTCCAATCCGCTCGATGCCCTTGCCAGGTTCTACTATCTTGAACCATACCAGCCGTTCTATGGGCCTCTTGAAGAGTATGTTGGCATGATTGTAAACGATGCCATATTAAGCGGAGCAGACGGTGCAGTCAATTTGTTTAATTCCAAGTGTCGCTTAGGAGGCGCGGCTTACAGAGTAATAAAGGATAAGTTAAGGGAAAAGGCGGGAATACCAACCCTGAATGTGGATGTCGACATCTTTGACAAATCTGAAGCTGTAGAAAAACATATCAAAAAGCAGTTGGAACAGTTCTTTCTTATTTTGGATACGGCGAAAAAAAAGGCGGCATAAGTGCTCACTATGAAAAAGGGTTTGCAACCAATTGATATTTTGTAACTACTTAAGGAGCCAGTAGCCAGAATTCAGGAGCCAGAATGAAAATGAAACTCTCATGACGGTGCCCGACACAAAGGAGAATGAAAATTACCCCTCCCCCTTCCCCCTCCCTCAAGGGGAGGGGGTTAGGGGGAGGGTGAAAGGTATTTTCAAATGAAACCGCAAAGGTGGCTAAAGTGAGCTAAAGTTTGAAGTTTTTTTCCCTTAACTTTAGCTCACTTCAAACTTTTGAATGGTCGATAAGTTGCTGGAGGCATACACTGCTTCTATTCCGGATTCCGGCTCCTGACTTCTGACTCCTGAGTATTTACTGGCAGTCGATCATCCTCTGGCAATTTTCTTAACAAGATCCACGTTTTCAAGCCATAAAGCCTCTTGCGTGCAACTGCAGACGCATGCATTGCACCCTTCGCATTTCTCTTTTACTATTTTTACTTTACCGTCTATTACTTT
>DATESZ010000117.1:0-4277 GCA_035283845.1 Syntrophales bacterium
CCAAAGCAGTAATGTATTCCCGTAAATCTCTGTAAGCCATCTTTATTTACCTCCATATTATTTACAGATTAACGCTGAATAATATTAAGGAATCTTATCCGGTCACCAAGGGGCGCCTTTTTCCTTCCAAGGCTTCTTTAATAGGATTAAAACCAATAACATTATCCCAGGTCATGTTGGGGGCGTACTTCTGCCAAAGCTCTATCACTTCTTCCGCATGGGTCTTTTCAAACTCCTTCCACTCCTTATCCGTCAACAGGTAGTCCGGAAGTAAAAAACTGCTCCGTCATTTCTTATCTCTTTTTTAGCGAAACCTTAACCCTGAGACTCTCGACCTTTCTGAATCGCGACAATAAGATCATTAACATCGTTGGGGGGGATTATCTCTTCTTGGCGCCTTTTCATGGTCATAGCCTCAGACGGACAGGTGGTTACGCATAATCCACAGCCAATACAGCGCTCTTTTTCCAGAGCCACCGTAGAACCGGTAAGTTCAAGCGCCTGAACCTGACAGCGATCCACACAGTCGCCGCAACCCGTGCACTGGTCTTCTGATAATTCCGCAATGAAATTGGATTTAGCCACGGCGGTAGGAATTTTAAGCTGGGTAACACCCCTCAGGATTGCACAACAACAGCCGCAGCAATTGCAAATGCCGATTCCACCTCTCTGGACATTCATTGCACAATGGACTAATCCTGCTTCTTCCGCTCTTCTTAGAGCGTTTTTTGCTTCTTCCTTGCTGGCTTTTCGTCCCAGGCCGTATTTGATATAATACTCGGCCCAGGGAGTGAGGGGAATGCAGATATCGTCTTTAGGGGAAGTACAGCCCTCACCAATGAGTTCCTTATTGGCTCTGCAAAGGCACGTGGCAAGACAGACTGTAGGACTTTCATCGATTAAGTTATCCGCCTCCTCATAGGTGAGTATGTTTAACTCAGCGGGAACAGACTTGTTTACCGGCACTACCCGCATGAAGGGGGTCTTGTTGCTGAAAACCGCCTCCCCATGTTTCTCTTCAAAATACTTCTCAAAAAGGTTCACCATATCAGGCGAGAGCCGGTTGAGCTGGAATTCATAGACGCCCGGCATAACCGGAACCAAGCAATAAAGCGGCTCGGGAGCAAAGACCACCTTGAAGATAACCCCCTTTCCGGCCAACTTTTCTAAAACCGGTGCAAGTTTTTCGACTTCCATGCCGGCTCTTTGCGAGATGGTTTTCAAGTCTTCCGGTTGTCCGGAAAGATTGCAGGCGACCTCGGCTTCTTCGGGGCTCATAAGGCGTTTGAATATCTCCAACTCTACCCTGCTTTCCGTCTTTGGAGATGGGATTGGAAGGCTATCTAACTTTTCTTGAAATTTTTCGTAAATATTCATTTTTTAACCTCCATTCTTTTATATTTTATATTCACCTATTCACCACTCAATATCTTGAGTCTCTTATCGGGCAAAGAACTCATTGCCGCCGATTTACCCCTCAAGGCCCGTCTTATTCGCGAACGAACCCTCGGCAGCATCTCATCAGGCAGCAACTCTATCAGTCCCTCTATATCATAGGGCGCAGGCGGATTTGCCAGGGCTTTCGGATCAAACTCGTCCTTAAATCTGTCAATCCATACCTGAAAATTGCCTCTCGCCGGTCCGGCGTAAAGGAAGGGGTACTGCAGACCCCCGAAAAAGTTATAGGCCCCTGTCTCCGCCTCCACATCAGGCACCATCTCAAAACTCCACCTTACTCCCTTCTCACGAATTTCAGGCTTAAAATATGGCGAGAGCGGATCCCAATGATCAACGTTCTGGTAAAGCATGAACTCGATATAGGCCGAATGACCGCAATCATTCAACTGCCACCATCCCGTATCGCCTTTTGTATCCAAAAACGCTTCGTTATAGCCTTCGGCCTCAAAAACCTGGGCGAGTTTCTTACCCGTTTCAATACATGCCCTTAGACTTTCCTGCCCCCCAAGGGTAGTGATATAACCGCTTGTCATCATCCACATGCCATTCGCATCTACATTCTTTATCCAAGACTCATCGGAAGCTTTGGTCCTCCTTTCCTTGGCTCCATATTTCTTCATGATATCTTCACAGACCCTAAGCTCGTACTCCATTTGCTTATGGGAGGTGTAACCCACAAAAAGTGCACGCAGTAAATGGAAATTATCTATGTCTTCTCTTAGAACGCCGCTCCATTTTTCCCAGAAATCCTCCTTGTCCCTGGCCTGCGCAATATATCTCCAAAAAACAGGAACCCTCGTCCAGGCCGCCCCTATCTGTGCATGCCCAACTTCCACCGCACATTTCTCCAATGCCTCCCTGCTGGGAAACTGGAAATTTATCCATCTTATGCGCCCTGTATCCTTGAAAGCGAGATATGTGTCCGGCGTAACACCTTCGGGAACAAGAACCTCCGTGACATTCTCTATAACGGAAAAGACCTTAACGCTCATCCTGGTCACAATTCCCATGCCGCCAAACCAGGTATTCATGCCCCTTAGCAGACCCATCAGATTAGGTCCTGGGCCGTCGCCGCCAAAACCGCTTTCACCCTGGGTCCAGGAACCGGAATAGGCGATATCACCCTCAGGAGTAACCCATTCCAGACTCAAGGCCCTTCTCTCGGAATTGCCCATCCTGTAATTAAGAGGCGAACACCCATAGTTTAATGTGTTGGCAATAACGCAGGAACCGGATCCCCCGCCCGTATTGATGAACCACAACCCGCGCTCAAGACATCCCTGGCAGTGATGACCATAACGGACTCCGGCGCCAAGCGAAACAAACATGTCCTCATCATTTATTTCCCATTCCCACATCCTCTGAAGGTCAATCAACACCATGTCGGAGCGGTACCTCGGTGTGGCCTGAGCTATCCATCCTGAACTCATAGGCACATAAGACAAATTATGTTTGTTGCAAATTTTTACTAAGGCCGCCACCTCTTCCGTCGAGGATGGAAGGGCGACTATGCAGGGAGGGTAAGAAACGCCCGCATTGGTCCACAGCTCAAACCCGTACCCCCTGGCGTAATAGGACTGACGCACCACCTTGTCCCTGCTTACCCAGCGAGGCCCCAGTGCTTCTTTCATCTCCTCAAAGGCCTCATCCGGCGCCTCACTCCAGTATTGTTCATTTCTCAATCTACTAAGTTTTTCTTTTACTTCTAACTCAGAAATATAATGTGTAGTCACAATCAAACCCTCCTTATGCTATTGATGAGGCCAGAAAACTTGCCAAATCCCGGACACGCTTTACACCAAATGATGTCAAACCGAGAGACTTGTTTAACCCGACAAACCGCTCTTTTATCTCGGCAATATTTTTGGCCATGCCGCCATTCTTCATCCTCGCGAGCGACTCCTCAAAAACCTCAAAAGTCCTGGGGTTAGCCACTACAACAGTCTCCGCTCCCACATAATTTGCTTCCCTCATCCTCACATCCGTGGCAAATGCCTGCTCCTCGGGATATGCCTCTCTAACCCCTCCGCATGAACCGGAACACACCGCATTGTGATGGTGGCGGAGCATCTCGATAAGCTCAATCCCTGGAATGCTCTTCAGAACGTCTCTCGGAGGCTCATAGCAGCCGTTACTGCCTCTCCTGATATCTCTTTTAGGTTTTAACCGGCCCCAGTCATCAGCATCCCTTATGCCTTCCCAGGGAATCCAGGGCTCGGAAAGCCTGCCCAATCCACAGGCATCATGATAGGTGACCTTTTCAACAAATTCCTTCACGGGTTTTATCGACCCGGCCTTGATCAGCCTGTCAGCATATTCCGCAATATGATAAACCTCGAAACCAAGGTCCTTCGTGCCGATGCCTAATAACTTCGGGTACTCCACTTTCAGCATCCTGTAACAATCGGCGCACTCTGTAACAACTTCCTTAACGCCAAGATCGTTTATCCTCTTAATCGCCGCCTTGGCAATCACGGTGACATCCGAAACAAGTCCTGCACAGAAAGGCTTATACCCGCAGCACCTCTGCCCCTCCATAAGCACAAAAGGAACCTTCGCTATGTTCAATATCTTCCCAACACTTTTGGCAATCGCGGGGTATTTGTAACCTGCATAACATCCGACAAAATAAAGCAACTCCGCTTTATCGGCCACATTCAAACCGTCTTTAGCCCAGGACATCCTCTCACTCTCTTCTTTTCCATAATAATTCCCGCTGAGCTTTATCCTGTCAGCAAGAACCCGATGCTCTGGCAAGGGACCGACGCCCTCTTTTACAAGCTGAACCAGCAGGGCTTCATGCATCATAAGTATCTCTA
>DATESZ010000118.1:0-4367 GCA_035283845.1 Syntrophales bacterium
AAGTCGCTTTTCCCTCCCCTGGCGGGAGGGAATAAAAGGGAGGGGGAAAATAACATTCAAGAATACGGCCACTTATCACCCCCACCCTAACCCTCCCCCGTCAATGGGGAGGGGATTTCGGACTTTTTACGAGGTCGTCAACTCTTGACCGGTGTGCTTTTATCTCAGGGAGGTTTTCATGCTAATGAATAAACTGTATTTCCTACTCTCTTTGCTGTTGATCATCGTCGTATCCTCATGTGCAAGCACTTTACCGAAATCTAGTCAATTACGACAAGTCACTCTAGGTATGACGAAAGACGAAATTATTGGTGCCCTTGGCGAACCAGCCGTCGCGCGGGGCTCTATACGGAATAAATTCAATCAAGTAATCGAAGTATGGGAATATACCTTGGCGTTGCCATCCACAGACTCCGCAGGGCAAGTAGTGGGAAAAAGTGTCCTCACGTTCATTACGTTGGGTATGGGTGCTGCCACTTTCCGGCCGGAGAAGAAAAATTATTGGCTATATCTTCTGGATAATAAACTTGCACAGTGGGGGGAGGCTGGGGACTGGAGAAAAGAGCCGGAGCGAATTTACGATTTTAACTTCAATCCGTCACCATTACTGACCAAATAAATTTTTCTACCTAACCACCGATTTAACGAAGAACTTAAGAAGACAGCTGCAAGTCGTTGCTGATCATCTTTCCGGGCGAGCCAGAATTCACGGTCCGCTTCGATCTCTACCTCCATTCGGCCTCCGCCTCATTCCGGGTCGGCAACCAAGCGGAAATCGGTTGCCCCGGCCTCGCCAATTCGCTCCGCTTAAGATTTGCGTCCCGCAGGCGCTACGCTCATGGGCTGCGTCCATCTAATTGGTGTTCAGAATTCGGCAAACAGCGCCACATGCTTCACGGCTGGGTGCTCGCTTCGTTCCGCCCCGCCCCCATCCCTCTATTCCGCTTCGCTCAAGAAAAACTTATATTTCATTCACCTATCAACCATTTAGACAGTTTTAGCTTGATTGATGTTAGACGCGGTATATCAATGTTTCCTAACAAACCGAGAAAGACTGTTCTATTCACTACAGCAAGACGGCTGATTCTGATGATACTGGAGGTTTTCAGTCCAGACATTCTGAAATCAGCGTCACTTTCTCTAACTATCTCGTCAAAGTCAGGGATTTCTTGCGATAATTGCGACGATATCATGCATATTAACCAGTCATCGTATATGCCGGGTATTTTGCGAATTACTAAGGCGGGGCGATATTTACCGGGGATTTGATCTGTTTGAGGGAATTTAAAAAGGACTATTTGCCCTTCCTGGATCATGTTAACTTTTCCTTAACATCGTCAATCGAATAGGGAGAACATTCCTCTTCCATGCCACGCATTGCGAAAGATAAAGAGAGCTGCGACCAGTCTTCATCTTCAACGCCTCTTCTATTATCCCTGCTTATCTTTGATTCCAGATATTCCACGAAATCTAAGACCTTTGCCTGCAACACCTCCGGCAGCTTTTCAACATGCTCTGAAATTTCTTTAGACATATTCATTTTTGTATCTCCTCGATTTATAGTTTAAAATTATCATATCATTGTATAAATTGCCAGCACATAAAAGCGGCAGCTTTTATAAACCATATGGAATATTTCTTGCGCACGTGGTAATGGATTATCATGTTTTATTTAACATTCTCTGAAAGGTAAAGCTGTGAAACACTTCTTTGGTACGGAAGACGAAAATACGCGAATCCGCCGCCTCCGGGATATGGATAAAGGCATCCTGCCATCCGATGGGGGCGCAGGTTTCAACCGCCTGATATTTGCCGACAGCCCTTACCTGCTTCAGCACGCGGAGAATCCTGTGGACTGGTATCCCTGGGGTAACGAGGCCTTCGAGAAGGCGCGGAATGAAGACAAGGCGGTTTTTCTTTCCATAGGCTATGCCGCCTGCCACTGGTGCCATGTCATGGCCCACGAGTCCTTTGAGGATAAAGAAGTGGCTGATGCGCTAAACCGGCACTTCGTATCGATCAAGGTTGATCGCGAAGAGCGGCCGGATGTAGACGAACAGTACATGACGGCTGCTCATCTGATGAACGTCAGCGGGGGATGGCCGTTAACCGTTTTCATGAACCACGACCGACGCCCTTTCTTCATAGCCACCTATCTCCCCCGAACCCGGCGCCAGGGTATATCGGGAATTATTGACATTTTGGAAGAAATCGCCGAAGTGTGGAAAACCCGGCGCGACGAAATCGAGCGACAGGGCGCTGCCGTCATCGCTGCTATGGCGCGGCTGACATCATCTGCGGAGATGGACGTCCCCGGCGTTGAGGCGTTGAAAGAGGCATATCAGCGGTTACGCGAGATATACGACAAAACATGGGGAGGGTTCGGAACGGCCCCGAAGTTTCCTATGCCCCTTTACCTCTCTTTTTTGATGCGCTTTTTCAGGAGCAGCGGTTCCGGCGAAGCCCTCGGCATGGCGGAACATACTCTTAAGACCATGCGCAGGGGCGGGATATGCGACCAGATCGGCTTCGGGTTTCACCGGTATAGTGTAGACAGGGAATGGCTTATTCCCCATTTTGAGAAGATGCTCTACGATCAGGCGCTCCTGGCTATGGCCTACCTTGAGGCCTTCCAAATCACGATGGACAGGTTTTTCATGGATGTTGCCAGAGAGATATTCGCCTATGTGGAGCGCGAAATGGCCGCGCCGGGAGGGGGCTTTTATGCGGCCTTGGATGCCGACAGCCAGGGCAGCGAGGGGACATATTACCTGTGGACTCCCGCTGAGGTGGAAGCGGTTATCGGTCAAGAAGCGTCCCTGCGCTTTTGCGCTCTTACGGGAATCACAAAACAGGGTAATTTTGAGGGGCGGAATATCCTGTTTTTACCAATTGCCCTGAATGAGTTTGCCGTTAGAGAGGGGATTCCCGTTGAAAAGCTGGCGGCTGATCTGGAGAGCTGGCGCCGGATGCTGTTGCAAGCACGCGGGAAAAGGGTCAGGCCGCTACGGGACGAGAAAGTCCTGACTGCGTGGAATGGCTTGATGATTGCCGCCCTGGCTCGCGGCTATGCTGTAACCGGTGACGATGGTTATCGGGTTGCCGCCGACCGGGCGGCTTCCTTCATTAGAGAAAGCATGGTTACCGCATCCGGGCGACTTCTGCGTATAAGGCACTCGGAAAACACGGGCGTGCCGGGTTTCCTCGAGGATTATGCCTTTTTCTGCTGGGGACTGATTGAGTTGTACCAGGCCACCCTCGAACCAGCCTACCTCGAATACGCGCTCCATTACACGAGTGATATGCTTGGGCTCTTCCGCGACCCTGAAAGCGGCGGTCTTTTTGAAAGCGGCCTGGACGCGGAGACGGTGTTTATCAGAACACGGGGAGGGACCGACAGGGTGGTTCCCTCCGGTAACTCGGTGGCCGCCTTAAATCTCCTCAGGCTCGGAAGGATCGCCGGGGACGCAGCTTTGCTTGGCGAAGGGGAGAAGACCCTGCGGTCGTGTATGGGAAACGTTGCCCGGCAGCCGGCAGGTTATGTCGCGCTACTGTCGGCCCTGGACTATCTGAAAGGTCCCTCTGTTGAAATAACCCTGGTCGGAGATCGCCGGATGAAAAATACCTTTGACATGCGAAACGCCATCGGGCAACGCTTTATCCCTGGGCTCGTGCTGCGCTGGGCTACGGATAGCGGAGAATTTCCGGTTATAAATAGCCGGACTACCGCTTACGTGTGCGCCGCCGGGGCCTGCCGAGCGCCGGTTGTGGAATTGGGAGAACTGGAGAAACTTCTGGACGAGATTGAAAAACAGGATTGTTGCCATTGAGGATGATGAAGTAAAGGCGGCAAATGCAGGCCCTGTAAAATCAACGTTAATTTTGGAGGTTTTAAAAATCCTTTACGGTGCTTTAAAACTTTGATATTAGCGCAAACTGCAAAAGATTAAGGAGGAAAGAGTGGATATTCCCAAGTACGTATATAGTTTTGGAAATGGTGCAGCGGAAGGCGACGCTTCGCGGAAAAATCTGCTTGGCGGCAAGGGGGCTAACCTTGCCGAGATGTCCCGCCTCGGATTGCCGGTGCCGGCAGGATTTACTATTACCACCGAATGTTGCACCGATTATTTTGCGGCAGGCGGCAATCTCCCCCCTTCACTTTACGACGAAGTTGAGGCCGCGCTTGGTAGAACGGAAAAAATTATGGGTAAGAAATTCGGCGATCAGGAAAACCCCCTTCTCCTTTCCAGCCGCTCGGGGGCGCGCAGTTCCATGCCCGGTATGATGGAGACCGTTCTTAACGTGGGATTGGCTTCCAGTACGATTCCCGGGTTGATCGCCCGGACGAAAAACGAAAGGTTTGTATA
>DATESZ010000119.1:0-15151 GCA_035283845.1 Syntrophales bacterium
AAGCTTCATTTTTCCCTTTGAAACCAATCTCTCCAGATTCTGTTCAACACTTTTTAACCCCCTGTCTATATTTCCCTGATCGATATCCATTCCCTGGATTTTGAATCCCGATTGGGCAAAGGCCTGAACGATGCTCATGCCCACCTTGCCGACGCCAACAATTCCTACTTTCAAATCTTTCGTGATTTCCATCATTGTACTTTACCTCCTTAATTTCTTAATATGAAAATGCCCCCCTCCCTGTATCCCTCCCCTCGACGGGGGAGGGAGGGGCGGGGGTGATTTTCATCCTTTTTTTGTGCCCAACCCGGGCATGGGAGTTATTTGATTTTCCAACAACCTTGATGCCCTCGTAAAAAGTCCGAAATCTACTCCCCCTTGACGGGGGAGGGTTAGGGTGGGGGTGATAAGTGGCCGTATTTCTGAATGTTATTTTCCCCCTCCCTTTTATTCCCTCCCGCCAGGGGAGGGAAAAGCGACTTTTTACGAGTCCAACAACCTTTATTCTCGTACAATATTCTCTTTTATCAATTCTTCGATCTCACCTTTTCCATATCCCAAAGAGCCAAGGATCTCCCTCGTATGCTCTCCAAGCCTCGGCGCCGGCAGCCGAGTTGCGTCAAATGAAATATTTGACATTTTCAGAGGAGATCCTATCTGCTTTATTCTTCCTGCAGACGGATGATCCGTATCTGCCACCATCTCACGATAGGCTGCCTGAGGGTGAGCGATTGCCTCTTCCACGGTGTTTACCGGACTTACGCAAATATTCAACTCGCCCAGCTCTTCCATCCATTCATTTCTCGTCTTGGTCAGAAAAGCCCGCTGGAGAAAGGCATGCAGCTCCCCGCCGGATTCCTTTATGTCCGAGGTAGTGATCACCTCTCCTGCTTCGATGAGATCATCCCTTCCGAGTTTTTTCAGCAATGTGTTTTTGAACTTCGTCTCCAAGGAGCCGACAGCAACATGCCGGCCATCCTTAGTCTCATAAAGATTGTAATTTGGAAGGCCTCCGTATAACCTCCCCTTCCCTTTCCCAGGAACACTCTCCCCGGCAAATGCGTATCTTACTGCATCGAACATCCACGAGATAACCCCGTCAAACATGGATATGTCTATTTGCTGTCCTTTTCCTGTCTTCTCTCTATTCATAAGGGCGAAAAGAATTGCCAGAGCCGCGTTCATTCCGGCCACTGAATCGGCGATCTGGAGACCTGGAATAACCGGCGCGCCTCCCTTAACTCCGGTAACATGAAAAAAGCCGGCCAGACCCAAGAGATTGATATCATGGGCTACAACATCTCTGAAGGGACCATCCTGACCAAAACTGGAGATGGAGCAATAGACAAGCCTCTGATTAATTTTTTGCAGCGACTCATAATCCAGTCCCAGTTTTTTCATTGCCCCGGGGCGAAAGCCTTCTACAAGAACATCCGCTTTGCTTACCATCTTAAGAAAAATCTCCTGCCCCTCACCTCCTTTCAAATTCAACGCAATGCTCTTTTTGTTACGGTTTAAGATGAGAAAACGTGAAGCCATTGATCCAATAAAAGGGCGAATCTCACGCTCGTAATCGCCCGTCTTTGCCTCCTCCACTTTAACAACCTCAGCCCCGGCGTCTCCGAGGATAGCTGTACAAAAGGCGCCGGGAATGAGTCTGGTAAGATCCAGCACCCTGATCCCCTCAAGGGGACAGACGCTTTGCCGCCTATTGCTCATCTGTTTGCCTTCCTGTAGCCAAGGGCATCGGTGGCAATGATCATCTTGCCGATATTGGCAGATCCTTCAAGTATCTGGCAGAGCTTTGCGTCACGGAACAGCCTTTCCACCGGGTAATCACTGGAATAACCGTAAGCCCCTAAGATCCGGAGCGCCCCATCGGCGACCCTCGACGCCACGTCGCACGAATAATATTTGGCCATGACCGTCTCTAAAACATTTCCAAGGTTCCCGGCATCTTTTTGCGCAGCAGACCTGTAAACCATCAACCGGGCCGCCTCTGTTTCCACAATCATCCGGGCCAACTCTTCCTGAACCATCTGAAATTGCCCGATGGCCGCGCCGAACTGCTCCCGTTTTTGGGCGTACTTAACCGCCTCGTCGATCAGTCCCTGGCATACGCCAACGGCCCCGGCAGCGGCCGTCAATCTGGTGTTGTTAAGCCCCGACATTACGCACTCAAACCCTTTCTCCTCTATCCCGCCTAACAGATTTTCGGCAGGAACCTCAACGTCATCAAAAAAAAGCTCTCCCGTAGGGCAGGCCTTCCATCCCATTTTTTCGGCCGTAGGTCCGGAGGTGATTCCTTTGGAATGCATGTCCACAATGAAACCGGACATCCCTTTATACTTTTTTGAAGGATCAGTGTAGGCATAGATAATCCCTGTGTCCGCCACCTGGGCATAAGTTATCCAGCTTTTGGAGCCGTTCAGAATATACTTGTCACCTTTCCTGATCGCCCTGGTCTTCATCGATCCTACATCCGACCCGGCGTTGGCTTCAGTAATTCCTATACAGCCCAAGTGCTCGGCGCTGACCAGCCTGACGATATATTTCTCCTTCTGCTCTTCCGTCCCGAACTGAAATATCTCCCTGGCAGTCCCCATGGTCTGCATATTGAAACCGGCGCGAATCGAACCGCTGACCTTTGAAATCTCTTCGGTCACGACGGTATGGGCCAGGAAACCCAGATTTGAGCCGCCATATTCTTCGGGTATAGGGCATCCAAAAAAACCCAATCCCCCCATTCTATGAATAATGTCCTTTTGAAAGGCATGATTCTCTTCATCCTCAGCCACCCGCGGCAGGATTTCATTTTGCGCGAACCTGCGCGCCGTCTCCCGGATGGCCGCAATCTCTTCACTAAAACTAAAATCCATCTCCAACATATCCTCCTGATATTTGACGAACTCGTAAAAAGTCCGAAATCTCCTCCCCCTTGACGGGGGAGGGTTAGGGTGGGGGTGATAAGTGGCCGTATTCTTGAATGTTATTTTCCCCCTCCCTTTTATTCCCTCCCGCCAGGGGAGGGAAAAGCGACTTTTTACGAGTTCATCATATTTTAGTTATAGCGGAATGTTCCCATGCTTTCTCTCAGGTCGGATCTGTTTCTTTCCCTCAAGTATCTTAAACGATTTTATCAAAACCGGCCTGGTTTCTCTCGGTACGATGATATCATTTATATGACGCAACGATGCGGCTCTGAACGGCTGAATATAGTTCGCATAGTACTGCTGGTACAGGGATTCAATCTCCCTTTCGCCCTTCGCCTCGGCTATCTCCTTCTTAAACAGGATACTCGCCGCCGTCTTCGGCGCCACGCTGGAGATCTCCGCGCCCGGCCAGGCATAGACCAGGTCTGCCCCGATATACTGGCTTCCCATGGCTATATAGGCGCCGGCATAGGCTTTTCTGACAATTACAGTTATTTTCGGAACGGTGGCCTCGGCATAGGCATGAAGAAGCTTGGCGCCTTTATAAATCATTCCGCCCTCCTCCATCTCCTTGCCAATCAGGTAAGCCGGAGAATCCTGAAAGGTGATGATCGGGATATTGAAGGCATCGCAGAATCTGACAAAACGGGCCCCCTTCTCCGCGCCCTTGATATCAATCACCCCCCCGAGGTACTTTGACTGGTTGGCAACTACACCAACTGCATGGCCCGAAAGTCGGGCAAAACCGGTGATCATGTTTTTGGCAAAGTCGGGTTTCAATTCAAAAAAAACCTGATTGTCAAAAACCGGTTTTATCACCCTGTGCATATCAAAAGGCTTCTGTGACTGCTCAGGGGCCGCGCTATCCAAGGCCGCTTCACATCTGTCAGGGTCATCCCCATTGGGAAGACAGGGGGCCGATTCGCGGCAGTTCAAAGGCAAGAAATCCAAGAGGTTACGGGCCTCCTGAAAGATCTCTTCTTCCGTGTCTCTGAGAATATCCACGAGCCCGCTTACTCTGGCATGCATGACAGCCCCGCCAAGCTCCTCATCGCTGATCTCCCGCCCTGTCTGGGCCTTTACAAAAGCCGGTCCGGCTATGTAAATGGCGCTGGATTTTGTCATCAGGATAAAATCCGTCAAACCCGGTGAATAGGCCTGCCCCCCGGCTACCACCCCTAAGATGATAGATATTTGAGGGACAACTCCGGAGTAAATGCTGTTCCTTTTGAAGAGCTGGCCGAACATCTCCATCGGTCCTAAGGTCTCATGCAATCTCAGACCGCCGGAATGGCAGATCCCGATGACCGGGACCCCCGCCTCTGCCGCCGTGTCCATCAGCGCGCAGATCTTTCTCCCGTGCATCTCACCGTAAGTCCCGCCCAAAGCCGAAAAATCCTGGGCATAGACTGCTACTTTTCGGCCGTTGATCTGACCAAAACCGGTTATCACACCCTCAGCGGGGATATTCCTGCTGTCCATCCCGAATTCCCGATAATGGTGGGTTGCCAGCATATCGATCTCGAAAAAGGTCCCCGGATCAAGAAGCTTCTCAATCCTCGCCCGGGGAGGGAGCATGCCTTTGTCATAAAAGAGCCTCTTCTTTACATCGTCCTTGGCGCCATCAACGATCGCCTTCTTTCTCTGCTTTAAGTTCTCTATCAGGTCCATATGAACTGCGGGCCTCCTCCGTATAATCTCCCGTTTATTTTTCTCTTTTAATGATCATTGCGCAGGAAACGCCCCCGCCGCCGCAGAGACTGGCAGCTCCAAGCTCCTTGTCCCGTTGCTTGAGGACATGATAAAGCGTTACCAAAAGCCGGGCGCCGCTGCATCCGGTGGGATGACCGAGTGAGATAGCCCCGCCGTTGATATTCACCTTTTCCGAATCCAGCCCCAGGATCCTCTCACAGGCAAGGCTCGTAGCCGCGAAGGCCTCGTTGATTTCGTAGGCGTCGATGTCCTCCTTGCTCAAGCCGGCTCTTTCCAGGGCAATAGGGATAGATGCTGTAGGTCCTATTCCCATGCAGGCATTATCCACGGCTGCGTTGGAATAGGAAACAATACTGAAAAGGGGCTTCAGCCCTAAAGATTTTGCCTTTTCTCTTGACATCATTACAAGGGCTGCCGCACCGTCCGGCATTCCGCAGGCATTTGCGGCCGTAACTGTCCCGCCATCTTCTTTAAATGCGGGCCGAAGCTTGGCCATCTTTTCAAGATTCGCATCATGCCGGATACATTCATCCTCTGAAAACACGAACCCTTCTTTCTTCTTTGTGCCGGGCATATCAATCGCCACGATTTCCTCTTTGAATTTTCCTTCCTTTTGAGACTTGGAGGCCTTCTGGTGGCTATTGCAGGCAAAATTATCCTGGTCTTCTCTCGAGATGTTATATTTTTCCGCCACATTTTCAGCCGTTTCCCCCATGTAGCACTTCGCTATCCGATCAAAGGTATCATACCATCCGTCCATGATGGTCACATTTCCCAAACGAAAGCCGTCCCAGCGATGTCCCATTACAAGATGGGGGATGCTGCTCATGTGCTCCATGCCTCCGGCCACCGCAATATCTGCGTCCCCCAACCTGATGTCCTGAGAGGCAATAATGGCCGCTTTTATGCCCGTGGGACAGGCGCAATTGACGGTCTGGGCAAAACGATCTATAGGAATTCCTGCCAGTTCAGCGGCTGTCCGGGCGGGGTTAACCCCGTTTCCGGCCTGCCGGCAGTTCCCAAAAACGGTCATATCCACCATGTCCGGTTGAAGATCGATCTTCTCCAATGCCTTCCTTATAACCTGCGATCCAAGATCAACGACCGTCAGCTCCTTCAAACTTCCCCCGAAAAGGCCCATCGGGCTCCTGCATGCGCTAACCACTACAATATCTTTTATATCCATAATCATTCCCCGCTTGCTTAAAAAAAATTTTGTTCACCACCCTACAATGGATACTTGGGAAAGTTTTATCGGCGCCTCAAAAGGTTTTCGGTTTGTTGAGAGCATCGCCTGCAAAGAAACATTCTTTAGACGCCTCAAAATCGAAATCCAGCGCCGCAGAAATATCGGCCCCTGAATCGAGGACTTTCTTGGCCTGCTTAACGGCAGCGGGAGGATTATCTGAAATCTGCTTTGCCAGACCCATGGCTTCCTCCTGGAGCTTTTCATATGGCACCAGACGGTTATAGATTCCCAATCTATAGGCCTCTTCGGCCTCAAGCACCCGCCCCGTGAGGATGATTTCTTTGGCCGCGCCCATGCCTGTAATCAAACGCAGCCGCTGGCATGCGCCGCAGGAAGGGATCATCCCCCACCTGATTTCACTCTGCCCAAACCTGGCCGCAGGCGTGGCCACCCTTATGTCGCAGGTCAGGGCCAATTCTGCACCTCCACCCAGAGCCGGACCATGCAGGGCCGCAATGGTCGGTTTAGGGAAGTTTCCCAGGGCCACGTAGAATGGCCGGATAATCGTCTCTCGCTCGCGCAGTATATCATCTTTTTCCTTTCGCGCCCTCTCTTTTAGATCTATTCCTGCGCAAAAGGCCTTCTTTCCTGATCCGGCAATAATCACCACCCGGACTTGATCGTCCCACTGCAACGCATCCAATTCCTCCCTAAGTCTCGTGAAAAGCTCTCTATTTAAGGCGTTGGCCTGCTCAGGGCGATTTAGTTTCAGGATGACGACGTTGCCGTCAATCTTCTTAATCAGCACAGTCTCTTCCATACAGCCTCTTCCATTTCTTTATATGAAACCCACATGACGGTTCCCGTCACAAAGGATAATGAAAATTACCCCTCCCCCTTCCCCCTCCCTCAAGGGGAGGGAATGAGGGGGAGGGTGAAAGGTATTTTCAGGTGAAAATCCCCCCGCCCCCCTTTACCAAAGGGGGGTCCAAAGGGGGGTAAGGGGGGATTTTCATTGCTTCGTCAGTTTTACAATTGGCTATACTTAACCATTCTCGGCATTGCCGCAACAACTAATATAACGCAGTCCTTATCGCCGTCATTCTCCAGGCTATGAACAGAACCGCAGGGGATCCAGATGGCGTCTCCGCTTCTTACCCTCTGACTGTCTTTGCCGACCATCATGAGGCCTTCCCCGTCAAGCACATAGTATATCTCTTCGTAAGGATCAACATGCGCCTCAATCGTCTTGCCCGGCTTCAGCAGGCCATGTGCCAGGAACAACACTCCCTGAAGCACGCGGCTATCCAGCAGCATGGCCGCGACCCCGCCTCCGTGAGCGCTATAGAGTCCTGCGAGAACTTCTTCTTGTTTGATATTTCTGACGATCATTTAGTACCCCAGGCTCTTCTCTATCTGTTCCACCACTTGCATCAGATCGCGGGCAGCCTGGCTATCAGGAAACTTATAGACGAAGGGCGTTCCATCATCGGAACATTCGCTAAGTCGGGGGTCAAGGGGGATACGTCCCAGGAAGGGGACGCCCATCTCTTTGGCCAGTTTCTCGCCGCCGCCGGTGCGGAGGATATTGACTGCTTCGCCGCACTTGGTGCACACGTAGCCGCTCATATTCTCTATTACGCCGAAGATGGGAACGCCCGCTTTCCTGCAGAGCAGGGTGGCCTTACGCGCCACATTCTGGGATACATCTGACGGTATGGTCACAACCACGGCTCCGGCCAGGTCAGGAATGTACTCCATAATGTTCATGGCGTCGGAGCTGGTGCCCGGCGGCATATCTATCAGCAGGAAATCCCTGTGGCCGTAGTTCACGTGGCAAACGAATTCCTCAGTGGCGCTTCGCCGCATGTCATGGAACCAGGTAAGCACCTCCTCGCTGGCGAGGAGAAAACCCATGGAAACTACCTGCACCCCCAGGAAGCCCTCTACAGGCACTATGCCGTTATCGCCGATCTTGAGTTTGTGGCTCTCCACTCCAAGCATCTTGGGAATCGTGGCCCCATCGAAGTCCTGGTCAAGGATGCTGACCTTGCGGCCGCGCATCGCCAGGGACACGGCCATGTTCGCGGTGATGATGCTCTTACCGACGCCTCCCTTGCCGCCGACCACGGCTATCTTGTGCTTGATGTTGGTCATGGCATCGCGGGCCTGAGTCATACGCCGGCGCTGGTAGATCTCCATCCTCGCTGGAGAGCGGCAATCAAAAAACTTCTCGCAGTTCTCACAGCGGAGCGTACAACTCATGTCCACGTTTATGGCCAGTATATCCTGCTCAGCGTACTTGTCGCTCAAATTCTCCTCCCCAATTTCTACAGGCTGGTCCTTTGATCCCTGAACAAATTCCCTGTTGTCCATGTCTGATACACTCCCTTCTTTTTGTTTGTGCTCCTGGCCTGAAACCGACAAGACTCCGAGGGGAGATGCCGGTTGCGGTTTAACGCGCGCTTATTTGTTCTTAATGCAGATGCGCTTTCGCGCATTTTTGGGATGGTCGGAAAACGGCAAATTTAGGCGGTTAAAATAAGATCCCGCAAAAGGGGGAGGTACCCGTCATAGATCCGGCCTAAGATGAAGTTTGACGGCCCCCTTGTTCATTGGCATAAAAAAAGGGTAGGTTGAGCCCTCCTTTGGATTTAAGATTCGGACAAAATCGTCTATACCAAATCAGGGCTCAACTTCCCTAAAAAGCCAATTTTGAGAAGAGTGATAGTACCCCCTGTTAATCCTCCTAAAAAACCCTATATTTATTTTTTAGCTCAACAAAATCCTTAATTATATCTTTACCCAACTCAGATTCAAGCTTTTGAATAGCCATGTCAGATATCATATCCCACTCTTTAATCTCTTCCTTTGTCGGGATATGGACAATTAATTTCTCCTTTAACATCTTTAGATATTTAGCATCGTCTTTTAAATACAAATCTCCTCCAAATTTTGAAGTCTCCTTTGAGCTCTCATCTAAAATCTTTCTCATATCCGGTGAAAGCCCATTATAGAACTTGAGATTTACAACAAATCCAAATGGATCTGAGCCGCCATTCTGAAAGGAGACCATATATTTTTGAACCTCCCATATCTTTCTTTCTATCATACTTGCCGTACCGGTATAGTTTCCATCAACTATACCCTGCTGGAGAGCCATAAAAGCCTCTGGAGACGGGATAAATGTAGGGATCCCCCCAGCCGCTTCCACAAAGGCTCCATCAGCCTTTCCCACAACCCTGATCTTAAGCCCCTTCATGTCGGAAGGTTTGATTATAGGCTTCTTACCGGTAGAATAACAGACATATCCGGTAAAATGGGCGCCCAAAACCTTGATGCCTTTGGTTTCTAAAGGGTCTAATAGCCTGCTTCTAAGTTTATCCCATATTACTGAATAAAGATCGGGGTTTATATTGCCTGCAAAGGGAACGCTTGCTATCTGTAAAGCCTTCTCCAAACGAGCTATATGTGACATATGAATATAGGTCATCTCTATATCACCCCTTTTTACCGCCTCAACAGCCTCTTTACTTTTATAGAGCTGCCCTGTAGGGTATATCTTCACTTCTAAGTTCCCTTTACTCTTCTCCTTTACCAGCTCGGCAAACTTCATAGCAACTGTATGACCATTATGGGCGACAGGGACATCATGAGACATCCTTATTACTATTACTTCAGCAATTGCATAGCTCTTAAAAACGACCAATACAGACAATATTATCAATATACTTCTTAAAACAATCCTTTTCATATACACCCTCCTTTAATAAATAAATTTATTTGATTTAATCTTTAAAATCTTAAGTGCTTAAATATCCCATTCAATTACATCACCTCCCTTAAAATCCCACTAATTTTGGCAGCCACAGACTTACAATCGGTACATATGTTACAAGAATTAATCCAAGGAATAATACAATCAAAAAGGGCAATGCCCCCCTTGCCACTTGTTCAGGCGGTATCTTTGCAACCCCGCTCACTATAAAGAGATTCATACCGAAGGGGGGTGTAAGAAGCCCTATCTCAAGATTTAAGGTCATAATAACCCCAAATTGAATGGGGTCTATTCCTAAGGCCTTTACTATGGGATATATAATTGGAGTAGTAATAAGAATTACCGAGGCGCTATCAAGGAAGCATCCCATTATAAGCATAAATACATTAATCAACATAAGAAAATGCATTTTAGATAGATTCAAACTATTCATAAAGTATAGAATCTTCTGAGGAACCTCCTCCAATGTCAAAGCAAAACCAAAGAGCAGGGCGGCGGCAACGATCAGGAATATATTAGCCGTCAACTCCATGCTTCTTGACAGGGAGTTAAGAATCTCTTTTCCTTTTATGGACTTCTCTATGAATACCGATAAAATTAATACGTACACAGCGCCTGCGGCCGCTGCCTCTGTGGGAGTAAAAACTCCGCCATATATCCCTCCTAAGACAATAAGAGGAATCATTAAAGACCAAATAGCCTTTTTAAAGCTATTAAGGATATCCTTTAATGATATTACAGTGTCATCTTTGGCATAATTCCTCCTCTTCGCAAGTATCATTATAACAAGGCATAAGGCTATTGTGACTATCATCCCGGGAACCACGCCGGCAAGAAATAATGCGCCGACAGACTCTCCTGTTATTGCCCCGTAGAATATAAAAGAAAGAGAGGGTGGAATCAGGATAGCAAGGCCTCCGCCTGAGGCTACAAGCCCGGCAACAAAGGCTTTATCATAACCGAGGGCGGTCATAAGGGGTATGACAAAGATGGCGAAAGCAGCAGAAGCAGCAGAGCCGGAACCGCACATGGCAGCAAATATTGCACAGGCAACCATCACCGCCACACCTATCCCGCCTGGAAATCTCTTAAGAAAGCTATTTAAAAAGTTTATAAGCCTTTTTGCAGTCTCCCCGGAAGCCATAAAATTCGCCATAACTATAAAGAAGGGGACAGCCATCATTACAAAACCGTCAAGGTTATGGAACATCTTATGAGCAATAGCCGGAAAGGATAGATTGTGATATGCATTTAAAAAGAGAAGGGACCCCAGCCCCATCGAAAAAGATACAGGCATTCCAAATAGGATAAGTAAAAATGTAAGAATAATTATCCCAGTAACCATTATTTATCCTCCTTTGCAGGGGTAATAATATCAATAATCCTCCCTATTAATCGTAAAGTCATAAGCCCCCCCCCAATAGGCAGCGCTAAATATGGTATATAAATCGGTATATTAAGTCCAAACTCAGATAATGTTTCAGAGGACCAGGCGTCTGCTACAAGAAGCATCCCGCTTATTAAAAGGATCGCAGAGAAAACTATTCCGATAGATGCAGTAACGAGATCAACGATCCTTCTCTTCTTTTCAGAGAATAGATCAATAATCACGGACATCTTTATATGTTCACTCTTCTTCGTTACAGAACTAACCCCTATAAACACGGCAAAAATAATAATATATCTTATTAACTCCTCAGCCCACTGGGTTGGGGAATTAAATACAGCTCTTCTTACAACTTCTATGAAACACAGGAGCGTTGCTATGCCAAGAAGAATCCCTATCAGATACCATTCAAATCTATCCCAAAATTTTATAAATCCTCTAATTGTTTTCATCTGAAAATACCTTTCACCCTCCCCCTAACCCCCTCCCCTTGAGGGAGGGGGAAGGGGGAGGGGTAATTTTCATTCTCTTTTGTGTCGGGCACCGTCATGAAAATTTCATTATTCTAACCCCAATTCCTTCCATCTGTTCCTTGCTCTTTCTCTCATACTTGGATCTGAGAGAGTCTTTAAAGGATATTTCTGCCCCCCCCATTCCTCTCTCGGTTCCCATTCATAGGGCCATGTGGCGTCTATTAATACTCTGTCCCATTTTCCTATACTAAGCTTCTGAACTATATCCGGCGCCACCCCGGGCTCTATCGGCGACCCTATAGTATCTTTATATATTATTATATCCTCCCTACCCCTTACCCTGTTCGCTATCGCATGATTTATCTGCCCTAAATCGAATATGTCTATATCGGAATCCACTACCACTATAAACTTGCCCATCATTGAAAATCTTGGATTTCCCCAGATCTGGGCGGCCACCATCTTGGGATCCCCGTAATGCTTCACATCCATTGAAATAAACATGGTTGTCCATAGAGCGCTCGTGTCACTCCATACGCCTGTTATACCCTCTATTCCTATCTCTTCCAAATGCTCCCATATTAATGCAGCCGACTGAATATTGATAGCCAACCCGGGACCTGTTGGAGCCACATGCGCATCCCTTCCCGTAATATATGTCCAATATACCGGATCTTTCCTGTGGGTGATGCATTTTATTTTCAAAACAGGCGCTAAATTCTTCTTCGTTATGGATGCATAGTACCCACTATATCTGCCTCCCGGCCCTTCAGGCCTGTATGTCTTAGGATCGAAATCTATCTCCCCTTCTATCACTATCTCTGCTGTCGCAGGGACCTCCAAATCTATGGTCTCGCACTTAACAAGCTCCACAGGCTCACCCCTCAGGGCGCCAGCCATATCAAATTCATTAACCCCGACCTTATAAGGAGCGCAACCTACTATAGCTGTTGCCGGTTCACACCCAATAGCAATGGCATATGGCATTTTCTTGCCCATTGCCTGATACTTCCTTCCATGAACGGACATATGCTGCGTTCTGACAGGGGATGTAGTTACAGTATCCTTTTCCCCAAACAGCATGGAGTTATACATTCCGACATTCACCCATCCTGTCTCCGGATCCTTTGTAACGCATAACTGCCACCTTGTGTATCTTCCGCCATCCTTTGGACTTAACATTATAATAGGAAATTCATATATATTAACGTCATCCCCTTTATGAATAACCTCTTTACAAGGGCCTGTTGAAAGAAGTATCGGTTTTATAGGGTTTTTAATCCTTCTTCTATATTCAACTAACAGTTCTTTCGGACTATCTGTAGGTATATCCAATGCTAAAGCCATCCTCTTCCAGCTTGCCAGACAGTTTATAGCGAGCCTTTTTCCATGGGTATCCTTATAATCTTTTATATTCTCAAATAGCAAAGCCGGCGCCTTTCTGGCTAATCCTTCTTCTGCAATCGCGGCCAACTCATCATTCCAATCTACCTCTGCCTTAATATGCTTTAACTCCCCTGCATCTTCCAATTTCTTTAAAAATTGTCTAAAATCCCTGAACGCCATCTTCATACCTCCTTAATTATGAAAAAATATTATTCTGCAAGTTTATTCCATTCCGCGCTTTTCCCTATCTGAATAACCCCCATGCCCGGGTCGGGCACAACGAAGGATGAAAATCACCTCCACCCATCCCTCCTCCGTCGAGGGGGAGGGATACAGGCAGGGGGGCATTTTCATATGTTTCGGACGGTGAACATGAGAGTCAATCAGCCCTTACCCTCTCCAATTGCCACAAGATACCCCGGCTTGGCAAGGGAAACAGTCTTTTTCCTGTATTTTAAAAAATCCTCATTCTTTAAGTATTTATTCATATCATAGGTATTAGTATGTACTAAGTCTTCAAGTGGAAGCCTGTGCGGCGGGCCTGGTTCATAAGCCCTATATCCTATGGGAACAATAATATCAAGTCTTAGCGGCTCAGGATAGCCTAAAATCTCTCTGTAAGCTGATTGAGCATTAACATCAACTCTCTGAGAACCCAGACCAAGTGATGCAGCAGCAAGATTGATAATCATTGATAGATGTCCCATAGAATAGGATAGAATACTGCCATGGGATATATCGCCGTGGGCAGCCAATACAGAACCCCACTGCTTTCGTGGATCTGCTAAAACAGCCAATATTACTGGGGCATCACCCCATCCTCCTGACATATTGTTAAATTTTTCTTTCTCCTCTGGAGGAAGGTTAAAGGCCGGGTGCCTGTATTCAGGGATCCTCTGCTGTTCCAGATTCCAGTAAAGCTCTGCATCAATCTCCATGTAAACCTTATGTATCTTTTTTCTAATCTCGGGGTCTTTAACCACTATAAATTCCCAGGGCTGTGAATTGGCTCCGGACATAGAATATCTTGCCGCTTCTAAGATTTTATTTATGTAATCATCAGGGATTGAATCCGGCTTAAATTTGCGGATCGTTCTTCTATATTTCAAAAGCTCAATAAAATTATCATATTGCATCTTATAGCTCCTTTTTTCTACAATAATGATGATTTTGCATACTTACATGCAGTACCTAACCGGGCATTTCTCATTTGAAACCATATTCTGTCCATCCTTTTACCACCTTTTCCTGGAGCTCCTTAGGGTATACCGCCTTAAAAGAAGCCTTTTTCGGTATAGCCTCTGCCGGCCATTCTATGGGAAAGAGGCAATCAAAAACCACGTTTGCGCCCTTAGAAACTTTTCTATCCTCCATTGATAGCGACGCCTGCAACGTAGTGCCAGTCGCATGGCCCATGACTGTGATTCCTCTGACAGGGTGGCACTGACTCATCCAAGTATGCAATACCTCCTTCATGTCACTGGGATCCACATCCTCGCCTACCACAACCACTCTCGCAAACCAATTACTTGTAGATCCCCAAATACAATTAGCTATCCGGTTGGCAATACCGGAAAACGTATTCTTGGTGGACACAACAGTCAACTGACTGCAGCACTCCGTGGGTATATATACTCCTGTTATCGGAATACCTGCCTTCAATAAAGCCCCGCGCACCTCAATCGCCATGTTCACAGCGTATGCCACGTCTCCCTCATCTGTTGCCGTACCCATATTGGAGACGGTCAGAATAGGGTTGTTCCGGTGAGTGACAGCTTTTACTCTGCCAAATGGAAATAAACGAGCTGCCGGGGTCATGTATCCGAAGCCTTCCCCGAACGGGCCCTCCAATCTCCTTTCATGAGGGGGTATTTCGCCTTCAATCACTATCTCCGAAGTTGCCGGAACTAACAAATCATTGGTTTCACACTTAACCAGATCGACCGGCTCTCCACGAAGTCCACATGCTATATCCACTTCACTAACCCCGGTCGCTGCGGAAGTGCAAGCCGCCAAGGTACAGATAGGTTCAGGCCCGATAGCGAGGGCGAATGGCATAGCCATATTCCTGGGTTCATATTTAGCGTAGTACATTAGCCCATGATGACGCAGACCTTCCATATAAACGCCCAAAGTATTCTTGTCGAATACCTGGTTCCGGTACATCCCCCAATTTTGCCAGTCACTATCAAGATCAGGGGTGGCAAAACAACCCCAGGTGCCCAGATAGGGACCTCCGTCCCCCTCATGGATCACCGGGGACGGTAATTTATACAGATCAACGTCTTCACC
>DATESZ010000120.1:0-6315 GCA_035283845.1 Syntrophales bacterium
TGTGTAGCCATTTTCATTCTCCTTTGTGTCGGGCACCGTCATGAGGGTTTCACCTGAAAATACCTTTCACCCTCCCCCTCACCCCCTCCCCTTGAGGGAGGGGGAAGGGGGAGGGGTAATTTTCATTCTCCTTTGTGACGGGTACCGTCATGAGGGTTTCATGACGAGTTATGCAGGCATACGCACCGTTTTGATGTATTCATCCTCCGTGACAATCCCATCCACGGCCTTATCGTATTTGTTTATGGGAATTTCCGGAATTATCTGGCAGGAAAAGGCGAGTCCGATCTTTGGCGCATCCATATCGGCTAAAAAACGATCGTAATATCCGCCTCCGTACCCGATACGGTATCCCCTTCTGTCAAAGGCAACAGCCGGCACTACCACAAGATCAATCTCCTGCTTTCCCGCAGGTTGCAGGAGGTCCCGCTTCGGTTCCCGGATGCCGAAATAGCCCGGTTCCAGATCATCAAATGTCTCAATGGCAAATATTTCCAGTTCCCTGGTCCCGGGTTTACAGAGGGGCGCCATGACTATTTTTTCATGTTTCCACGCCCATCTTATTATATAGTCAGCGTTCACCTCGCTGCCGAAACTTAAAAAAATCATCAGGGAAGAACAACTGTTAACCATGTCCAGGCCGGTAAACATGTCACAAATAACCTTGCTCATGCTTACTATCTTTTCCTGCGGCATGGCATTTCTAATAGCAAGGATATTTTTTCTTATCTCCTTTTTCTCTTCATTAATCATCATCGGTCACCTTTCCCGGTTTTGTACTATTTTTTCTATCAAATCAGAAAGTTAATTAAAAGTAATTTTAATTAACTTGACAAGCAAGGTATGCCCTGTATATCATGCAAAGTCAGCATAACCGGAATATATCCAACTATTTGAATGTCCTGTGACTTATCAAGCCCTCCTCTAATGTGAATCATCCCGAAACGAAGCCCACAAACGCAAAAATTAAATTTAATGACGATGGAGTAGAAGAGAAGCGAAATATCGCTTGCGCTATTCGCGAATTGCGAATAGAATCCAGCCATGATTCTCAAACCACAGGACATAGTTATTCTCGTGAAAATTGTCGCTCTGGGCGAAGGCCAGTGGTCTTATGCATCCCTTGCCGCTGATCTCGCTATGAGCACCTCGGAGATCCATGCCGGTATAAAGCGCGCCGTTACTGCCCGCCTGATGGATGCGCAGAGGGGACGCCCCCTTATAAAATCGTTGGAAGAATTCCTCATTCATGGCGTCAAATACGCCTTCCCCCCGGATCATGGCGGCCTGACCAGAGGCATCCCCACCGGATATTCCGCCCCCCCTCTCAGGGATATGATTTCTCAACCGAATGAACCACCCCCCGTATGGCCGGACCCGGAAGGCAATACCCGCGGCCATGAATTCTCGCCTCTCTACAAGTCCGTCCCGAAGGCTGTCAAAAAGGATAATGCCCTTTATGAATTGCTGGCCATAGTGGACGCGATCCGCGACGGGAGAGCCCGTGAAAGAGAAATCGCCATCAAGGAACTAAAATTGCGATTAGGATCGGTATGATCAATAACAAAGACATCAATATCCGGTTGATTATCCATGTCGCCAAATGTCTCGGCGATCTGAGAAAGAAGGTTGTTTTTGTCGGAGGGTGCGCCACGGGTCTGTTCATCACAGATCCCGCCATGCCAGAAGTCCGGGCAACACAAGACGTGGACGTCATTGTTGAGGTTGTTTCAAGGATGCAGTACTACAATCTTGAAGAAGAGCTCCGGAACAAGGGATTCAAACAGGATATGAGCGAAGGGGCGCCACTTTGCCGGTGGCTGGTTGACGGCATAAAAGTCGATGTCATGCCTACCCGGGAAGATATTCTTGGCTTCTCCAACCACTGGTATCTGCCCGCCCTTAAGAATGCTGAAAGTATTGAGTTGGAGAAGGGACTGACGATTCAGCTTGTTTCACCCCCCTATTTTCTGGCAACTAAGGTTGAAGCATTTAGGGGGCGTGGTGGCGGCGATTATATGGCCAGTCACGACATGGAAGATATAATCACTGTCCTGGATGTCCGCCCCGAAATCATTTCTGAGATCAGGAGTTCATCCGAAGAATTGAAAACTTTTTTAGCCGACACCTTCCATGTGTTTCTGACCCAGGAAGAATTCCTCGATGCTCTTCCGGGTCATCTGCCCCCTGACCGGGCAAGCCAGGCGCGGCTGCCCCGGCTCATCAAACGTTTGGAGGAAATAAGTGAAATCCAGAAATAATATGTTTATCATTACATCCTCCAGCGGCTTTTATGGAATTCTTCTGCTTCCATGACCACAATAGCAGGACATTGATAATGCTCAGCAAACCGCTCTTTCACTTACTGATAATAAATGGATGGTAAATAACCGCTGAATGCGTTATAAAATCAATCCTGATGTTGTGGAAATGGGACTGGCCATCTGAGCCTTTACCTTGCGCACAGTTTTTTCCTTCTCTCCGAGGTCAAAGCCCAGGTAATGTTATGCCATAATGGATTTACATAGATAATAATAAGATTGGCGCCCACCGGAAGAGTTTCTCCACCCTCCTTCTCAGAAGGGTATCTACCGGACAGCAAATATCTACGGGGACTTTATGGGAAAATTTATCTTTCGCCATATACCATGCGGACCAGTCGCCAATGAAAGTGAGAGAATAGCTTTAGAGAAGCTCAGGAACAGGCTTCATGGATATGCCCAAGATGGTCAATGGATATTTCTAACAAACATTCCCCTGTCATTTCATACGCAGGGATACTCAGACGAGATTGACATCATAGTAATCTCACCGGGGGGTGTGATAGTTATTGAGGTTAAACACTGGGATGCGTCATTTCTCAGGGAAAAACCAACTATCGTAGAGTCTGAAGCCGAGAAGTTAAATACCAAAGTGAAAAAGGTTGCCGGCAAACTTCGGCATCTTTTTAACGTGGGCTTTATTGACGGTCGTTTCCTGCTGACCAAAGGGGATTCAAAGCTATACGGTAAAATAGCGCCACGTCGGGGGGCAACATATTATTCGCTTAATGACTGGAAAGAATTACTGGATGTTGATAAACCTCAACGCTTTGATGATCAAGGCGTTATTGCAATCTGCAAGGAACTGGAACCAAAAACCAAACTTGCTCTAACTGGCGAAATCAGGACATTCGCCGGGCTTACCAATTTGGAACTTCTTTCCCACAAGGATGAACGTTTCCATCGGATTTACAAGGGCAAACACCTTACCGATCGTGATAGTGTAATCCTGCATCTTTTTGACCTTTCCGCAACATCTGAAAAGAACGCTGAAGTACGGGCAAGGCGGGAGTATGATGCCATTCAGAAGTTGCAGAAATCCCCGTACTTGCCGCGGATACTCGATTCGTTCCATTACGCCTCTGAGTATCCAGGAGAAATCTGTTTCTATTCACTGGTTGACCCGCAAGTGCCTTCACTGGTGGAAAAAGCTAAAGATCGCCATTATCTGATAGAACAGAGATTGAATGCAGCAGCAAATTGCGCACGGGCTCTATATACTCTACATCAGCCGGAAGACCCCCTTGACCCACCAATAATTCATCGAAATTTAACATCTCGGAACATTCGTATTCGTAACGATAATCGACCGCTATTCACTGAATTACACATCGCAAAGCTACCAGAAAGTATCACAGTTACCCCCGCCCACAATGTATCATTGGATCATGAGGCCACGTTAGCGCCAGAAGTTAGAGCTGGGGGATATAGTGTGGCTGATAAAAGATCAGACGTTTTTTCCCTCTGTACAGCGCTTACTGATCTATTTCAGGAGGATCAGAACATAGTCTTTGACGCATTGGAGTTACTGGAGAAAGGGCTCGTCAGCCAGCCCGATGGGCGAATTTCGTTACAGGAACTTGCGGATGGCTTTGAAAAACTGGCAGCAAAGTGTTCGAATGTACCTACCGAACAACCCGCTGCCGTACCAGCACATTGCTGGGAAGAAGATTGCATCGTTTCATTTCAGAATTCTTCATACAGAATTGCAAACCGCTTGGGATCAGGTGGTATAGGGCAAACATTCAAGGTTGTCCAAGTGGATAAGGATGGCAACCATGAATATGGCCAGTTTGTTGCCAAGGTGATAGCGGACAATGAGGAAGCAGAATACGCACTAAAGGCCTATCGAAAGGCACGACCACATTCTTCACACCCACACCTTGCTGTGATTCATGAAATCGCACCAGAATGGGACCCCGATACCTTTGTTGCACTGATGCGCTGGGTGCCGGGTATGCCACTTTCTGATCTCACCGGAGTCTTGCCGCTCCATGCCGAGGATCTGGGTGAATCACCCTACGAGGCGCTGGTGCTTGGATGGCTTGTGCATCTTTGCGATGCATTGTTGTCACTGCACCGTGCTAATCTGGTGCATGGCGATGTCACCCCGAAAAACATCATTGTATCTGGCGGTGAAGTGACTCTCATAGACTATGATGCCGTGATTGAATCTGGTTCCAAGCCACGTATTGACAACGCTGCCTATAGCTCTCCAAACGTACAGCAGCATAAGGCGATTGTACCTATGGATGACATATATGCATTGGCAACTACCTTCTTCCATGTCCTTTTCGAGCGGGATCCGTTCCGCTACGGAGCAGATTTTGATAAATCACGCGGGCCGAACTGGGAAGGTATAGATGGTGCCGAAATACCGCTTGTCGCACAGTTCCTTCAGAAAGCCACGCATACCGATCCAACGTTGCGCTTCAACAATGGGGCTGAGGCAAAAGCTTTTCTTAATAAGCTAATCATACCAGACAGTATAACAAAAGCAAAAAGAACGGCTACTCTCGCCGAGGATCAAGCAGTACAATTGACGCCTAACATTGTACCCAGACTGCTCGATATTCTGCTCTCTTATCCCGGTTCTCTCAAGGGCAACCGAGAAACACGCGGGCTCGATACCGATTTCGCTGTGGAGACGTACGTTGAAACAGAGCTCGATCAGTCATTGTATGAAGAAATTATGGAGCGCAAGGTCAATTTAGTAATCCTGTTCGGCAATGCTGGCGACGGTAAAACATCGTTTCTGCAGCACTTAGCAATAAGACTTGGATTACCCCGGCATAATTCGGCAGAGCGCCTATGGGACCATACATTACCGAATGGTATCAGGATTAAGGCTAATCTTGATGGATCGGCAGCTTTCCGGGACCGTTCAGCTACTGAACTTTTAAATGAATTTTTCAAACCATTCCATGATTGCAATCCACCTGAAAACCTTGTCCATCTCATAGCCATAAATAGCGGACCGCTTCTCAAGTGGCTTGAAGACTATGAATATGAAACTTGCCTGACTGAGCAATTGTTGGCAATACTCGAAGGTGACATATCTCAACTCGACGGTCGCTTCCGTCTGCTGGATCTAAACAACCGATCTCTTGTCGGCGGCATCAATGAAGAGACTGGCCTTATAACAACCGATTTCATTGACAGCCTGCTATCCAAATTTCTGGGTAATGAATCACATGACCTCTGGCATGGGTGTTTGACATGCAGCGCTGCCGGGCGGTGTTCTGCATGGGAGTCGGTAAGGGTGCTAAGAGATCCTGAGAAAGCTGCTATTGTTCGCCGCAGATTTGACGAGGCGCTTCAGGCAGTGCATCAGCGGGGAGAAATTCACATCACCGCACGTGAATTAAGGGCAGCGGCAAGCTATATCTTCTTTGGGCTGTATTATTGTGATGAACTTCATGATCACCCTGAACTGAATGCTGGGCACTACTACGACCGCTCCTTCGACCCTACTTCGCCCGGAAGGCAAGGTGAGCTATTGCGGGAATTAGTCTATCTGGACCCGGCCTTAGAGGCTCATCCTAAGATTGATCGTTACCTGCTGGGTAATGGCGATGCCTTCGGAGCCGGCTTAGCCCAGTATCCAGGAATAACCCTTAAGACAGCCAGAAGACGGGCCTATTTCGAATGGGACACAGAGATTATTCAGCGAATTGCTGGAGATGGAAGTTTCTTTGGGCTTGCACGGGGGCGACATTTGGAACGTTTTAGGCGCACGCCTTTTATGGATGAGGAGGAAAATAATATTCTCAAATGTGACTTGTGTGAAGGGGTCGCACGGCTTGAAGATCTGCCGCAACTTGCATTTGACAGTTATGGCATACCACTAAAGATGGTTCCTCGCTGTTTCATGTGGGTAGCCTGAATTCAAGTTTACCGCCAATGAGGTAGATCATGGTGATCAGGTTCTTCATGGTGCGGTATCCCCTGGCCTTGGCTTTAGCGGCTTGGATGAGGCTGTTGATTCCCTCAA
>DATESZ010000121.1:0-3116 GCA_035283845.1 Syntrophales bacterium
AGTTTAATCTCGATTTGCACGATATCGCTGCGCATGCGCTGGATATTCCGAAGCTTGAAAACCCAAAATACGGCTAAAATCAGGGCGATCAACCCGACCATGAGCCTAAGAAACTGCCGATTTATTTTAAAACTGGGCCAATCCATCTATATCCCCTTCGATTGGAACCGGACTTCAAACTGGACCTTGGCCTTTTTGACCTCTACTCCTTCGGCCTTGCTCTGACCGGCCGCCTCTGCGGGAGTGGCACCAGCGTTTTTTACGCTTTGGTTTTCAACTTTTTCCGTAACGGTCGAAATATCCAAAGGAAGCAACTCAATCCGCTCAAAGCGCGGATAACTTTTCAAACCCTGATAAAAACGGTTGAAAGCCGTCTGCGCCAAATAGGAATCGGGTGAAAGGACCTGTCCCTTTAAGGTAACAAGCCACGCCCCTTTATCTTTATCTCTCTGAAGGCTCATGGAATGAAGAGCCAGGTCGGGAGGGGCCAAGCGGCTTAGAATTTTGAATAAAACAACCCATGAAGTCTCGCCGACGCGGCTTGAGCCTATCGATTGCGCCACCAAGTTTTCATTGTCACGCAAAACCCGGCTTTCTTCAGCGGACTGAATTGCCGGAGACCACTGCTCATATAACGTGGCCCTGCTTTCCAAAAGCCTTTCATAATGGCGCTCGGTAAAAACAAGCATCAGATAAACCCCTATGAAAACAAGCAAGAGGATTAGGGCCAACCCCGGTCGCCGGAGAAAAGACCAGTCGATACTGGGCCGTCTGCTCACCGGCTTCCGCATCGCCCTGGGCACCAAATTGATCCCCTCCGGATAATAGGCCGCGGCAACCAGACCGAGCGGGATTAGAAAAGAAGGGAAAAGCTCGGCGAAAATATTGGCCCGTTCCCCTAGAGCACTTAAATCGAGCCCTGGGCCCGGCCGCACGACCTCTCCTTGGATTCCCGTTTCTCTCTGCAAGCGGATTTGAAGCTCCTCAAATCCCTTTTCCCCGCTCAGCAGAAAGCCCATCTCTCCCCCATCCGGATAACGCTGTCGGTGGTAAAGAAGAGCCCGGTTGGCTTCCCTGACGGCCTCTTCCAAGAGGGCATCTCCTGTTCTTTCAGAAGCCTGACTGGAAAATTCACGATAAAAACTCCACACTCCATCTCTGACCCCGAGGAGATATCCCTGCTGGCCTACCATGTAGAGGACCGCATGCAGCCCCTTTCCTTCATCTTGAACAAACCTGAGAGAGCGAAGCAAAGAGACAGGTGGGGTGGTGAAAAGAGCCGGCTTGAGGCGACACTGAGTCAGGAGCTCCTGCGCTGCCCTCACTTGAGACTGTGGGGCGATAGCCGCAAGAACTCGCATCTCCTTGAGGTTCCCTGAATCTTTTTCTTCGATCACTTCCCAGTCAAAGGTAGCTTCTTCCGCGCCAGCCCCTTCCACTAAGTGCATCTCCCTTCCCACCACAACGGCAAGCTCGCTCAAAGGCATCGTTGGAAAATCCAATAGCCGGTGCACGACGCCGGGACCGGAGACGGTAAGGGCAGCCGGAAAGGAGCTAAACTTCTTTCGTTCAACCAGCGCCCCCAATTGCTGAGCGGCGTTTTCGGGATTAGAGATGAGAATCTCTTCCGCGGCAAAATCATATACGCTGAGACGGCTCCCCGATAAGGCGCCGTGAATAACACGAAGCTGATCCGACCCAAGCTCAATTCCTAAAACACCAGAGACCCCAAGGGCCATTTTCTACCTCCGACCCCCTACTCTACCCAAGGCGCCGTAAAGAGGGATAAATATGGAAAGGGCAACCACCAAAACGATTGCTGCCAGCACGACGATGATAAGAGGCTCCAAGACGGCAAAGAGTTTCTTAACCGTAGCCGGGATTTCCCGGTCATAGAATTCCGTGACCCTTGCCAAAGTGTTGTCGATGGTACCCGTCGTTTCTCCGATAAAAATCATACGAATCACTAAAGGAGGGAATACGCCGGTTTCCTGAAGGGAGCGCCAAAGGGCTCCTCCCTGAATGACTTTTTCTCTTGCCTCGCTCACGGCTTGAGCAATCACCGCATTGCCAACAACCCGCTCAGAAATGGAGAGACTTTGCGTGATGTCTACGCCCGTTCGGAGAAGAATCCCCAAGTGGTGAGAAAAACGCGATAGACAGACCTTCTCCACCAAGTCCCCGATCACCGGAACTCTCAACTTGATCGCATCAAGGATCAATTGCCCACCCTCGTTTGCCTTGAGGAGGCGGATCAAGACGAAAAAACTAGCGCCGGCCAACAGGATCCAATACCAGCCGTAGCGAACGAGATCAGCGACCGCCATGACTGCGCGTGTGATAAAGGGTAGAGGCACCTTGAGACCCAGGATCACAGGGAGGATTTTTGGAAAAACAAATCCAACAAGGACACCTATAAGCCCTATGACCGCGATCAGAACTGCAGCCGGGTAGATGGTGGCGCGTTTGATTTCAGAGGCTAACTCGTCCTGCCATTCTAAAAAGCTGGTTAGGTGTTGAAGGACCTGCACCAAGCTCCCGCTGGTCTCCCCTGCCTTGACCATGCTGACATAAATGTCGGAAAAGATGTGCGGATAGCGCGACAGGGCATCGGACAGACCGCTGCCGCCGCGGAGATCTTCCATAATCACGCCGATCGCGCTTTTCATCCGGCGGTTAGTCGTTTGAAGCTCCAGATCCTCAAACGCCTGAAGGATGGGTATCCCCCCTCCTATGGCAGCGGCCAAGTGGACCGTAAAATTAATCAGTTCCCTCCTCTTGACCGGTCGGGTGATATAGATGGGGGAGGAACGATCTTCAACCTTAGCATTGACCAGATAGAGGTCCATCTCGCGGAGCGTCAGAGTGAGTTGTGTCTCATCTTCTGCCAACATGACTCCCGTCACTTTTTGTCCTGATCGATTCCTCGCTTGGTAGTTAAAGCGTGGCATTGCAATCCCTACGGTTGGTAGGCAACGCGAATCACCTCTTCCAGGGTGGTTACACCTTGGCCGGCCTTTTCCACCCCATCTTCCATCATGGTCGTCATGCCTTCCTCTCTGGCTTTTTGCAGAATGGCTTGAGCGGAACTACGCTGAGCAATCATCTGGGAGATT
>DATESZ010000122.1:0-34744 GCA_035283845.1 Syntrophales bacterium
GGCTGGATTTAAGAACAAAGCAATGTTGCCACGAGCACGCGAGTGAAATTTTTACAATCTATCCGGCCACCTGTGAACCATTAGGAATTTTTGCGACAGGTAATGAATACAATAATTTAAAGGTGCATTTTCGAGTGAAACTCTCATGACGGTGTCCGTCACAAAGGAAAATGAAAATGGCCACCCAGGTGAATATAATTAAATCGAATACTTAGATGTGCATTTTCGAGTGAAAAAAATGATAAAATTTTTTTAAGGAGAGATTGGTATGCTAACAGGGTCGCAAGTGTTTTTTAAGATATTGGAGCAGGAAAACGTGGATACCATTTTCGGTTACCCGGGCGGCGCCGTGATGGATATATATGATGAGATGGTTCGCCATGACATCAAGCACATACTTGTTCGTCACGAACAGGGCGCCATCCACGCCGCCGATGGATATGCCAGGGCGTCGGGAAAGGTAGGCGTCTGCCTGGTCACGTCCGGCCCCGGCGCCACCAATACTGTTACGGGCATCGCCAATGCCTGCATGGACTCCATACCTGTCGTCGTTTTTACGGGACAGGTGCCCACGACTTTCATCGGCAACGACGCCTTTCAGGAAGCAGATATCACAGGGATTACAAGGCCCTGTACCAAACATAATTTCCAGGTAAGGAATGTTGATGATCTGGGTCGAACGATAAAGGAAGCCTTCCATATTGCCCGTTCGGGACGACCGGGACCAGTTCTTGTCGATCTTCCCAAGGATGTGATACAGGGGGTAACGGATGATGCAACCCTTTCCTATCCTTTGAGTTTTTCTGAGGAAACAATTCCTCCCATAGAAGAAAAATGTGTGGAGGCGCTGGAGCTGATCAGACGTGCCAAACGACCTCTAATCCTGTCGGGAGGCGGAATTCTGCTCGGCAGGGCATGGAAGGAGCTGAGAATCTTTGCCAAGAATATCAACTGTCCTGTTACCTCGTCGCTCATGGGATTAGGCGCCTTTCCAGGCACTGATCCGCTTTGGCTTGGCATGCCGGGAATGCACGGCACATATTATTCGAACATGGCTATAAGCCATTGCGACCTGTTGATTGCCATAGGCGTGCGCTTTGACGACCGCCTTACCTCCAAGGTCGAGGCATTTGCTCCCCATGCCCGGATTATTCATATCGACATTGATCCGGTATCAATCGATAAAACCATCAAGGCCAATGTTTCCATCGTCGGGGATTGCAAGGCCATTATACACCGCTTCAATCAGTGGCTGGCCAATGATCAGATTCCGTTTCCAAAGGGGCAGACCGTGGAGTGGTCTGATAAGATCGCCCGCTGGAAAAAAGAGATGCCTCTTGCCTATTGCCGGGGAGAAAAGATAAAGCCTCAGTATGTGATCGAAAAGTTGTATGAAATAACAAGGGGCAACGCCATTATTGCCACGGAAGTCGGGCAGAACCAGATGTGGACGGCCCAGTTTTACCCTTTTGAAGAGCCGAACAGCTTCATTTCTTCGGGTGGATTAGGAACGATGGGTTTCGGATTGCCGGCGGCGATCGGAGCGCAGGTCGCATTTCCGGAAAAACTGGTTGTGGACATTGCCGGGGATGGCAGCATCCAAATGAATATCCAGGAAATGGCGACGGCGGTCCAATACAATATCCCCGTGAAGGTCGTCATTCTGAACAACGGTTTTTTAGGTATGGTCCGCCAGTGGCAGGAATTGTTTTTCAGCCGGCGTTATTCCCAGACCGTCATGAACTATGCCCCCGATTTCGTGAAGCTGGCAGAGGCATACGGCGGTTCCGGGTTCCGGGCCACGAAACCAGGGGAGGTGGAAGACGTGCTGAAAAAGGGACTTTCAACCGCCGGCCCGGTGATGATGGATTTTCATATTGAACCGGAAGAAGGCGTTTATCCCATGGTAAAACCCGGTTTGCCCCTCACGGAAATGTTACTGGGTAAGGCATCCGGCGCTAAATAGTTTTAACGACTGCGTTGTAAGAAATTTAATAACCCCCATGCCCGACGCGGGCACAACGAAGGATGAAAACCACCCCCACCCCTCCCTCCCCCGTCGAGGGGGAGGGATACAGGGAGGGGTGTATTTTCATATAAAAGAAAGGCAAACTATGGAACTCAGAGAAAATACTATTTCAATTCTGGTGAATAATAAGCCCGATGTTATGGCCAGAATCGCCGGAACCTTTAGCGGCCGGGGTTTTAACATCGAAACCATCGCGGTAAACGTTACCGAAAACCCCGGGATATCTAAGATCATTCTTACCATCTGGGGGAATCAGGATACGATCATAAAAATCGAGAAGCAATTGAACAGGATGGTAGACGTGCTTCAGGTTGATGACTTAACCGGCAAAGACGCGGTAAGAAGGGAAATGGCGCTGATCCGCGTCAAGATTACGGAAGAGCTGGAAAAACAGCTCATGCAAGCTATTGACACACACCGTTGGAACATAGTAAGTAGTGAAAATAGGTATTGCATCCTGGAAGTAACCGGGGGCAGGGAAGATGTCGAGAAAGCCTTGTCTGTTCTTAAACCTCTCGGCATGGAAGATTTTACCAGAACTGGCACAGTGGCTTTGGCGCGGCGTAATAATGACAAAAACTTAAGGGGGTAAAAATGGCAAATATAAATTTTGGCGGTACCTGGGAAGAAGTAATAACATCCGACGAATTTTCAATAAAAAAAGCACAGGATCTACTGAAAAATGAGACAGTGGCAGTCGTCGGTTATGGCGTCCAGGGGCGAGGTCAGGCCCTGAACATGAAGGACAACGGGATCAATGTGATTGTCGGCGAGGGAGATTATAACTGGAATAAGGCTATTGATGAAGGTTTTATACCGGGAAAAACACTCTTCTCGCTCATAGAGGCGGCAAAACGCGGCACAATCATCCAGTATCTCCAGTCCGACGCAGGTCAAAAGACCATGTGGCCGGAAATAAAGTCGTGTCTGAACGAAGGAGATGCCCTTTATTTTTCTCACGGATTTTCCATTGTTTACAAAGAGCAAACGAGTGTCATTCCACCGCCGAATGTTGATGTCATTATGGTGGCTCCCAAAGGCTCTGGCGCTACCGTCCGCACGAATTTTCTCGACGGCAGCGGCATCAACTCCAGTTATGCAGTTTTTCAGGACTTTACGGGCAGAGCGCTGGAAAGGACTCTGGCTGTCGGTGTTGCCATTGGTTCAGGTTATCTGTTCCCCACAACTTTTGAGAAAGAAGTATACAGTGATCTTACGGGGGAACGTGGCGTCCTTATGGGATGCCTGGCCGGTGTTTTGGAGGCTCAGTACAACGAGTTAAGAAAGCAAGGCCACAGCCCCAGCGAAGCCTTCAACGAATCGGTTGAGGAGCTGACTCAGAGTCTCATGCCTCTCGTTGCCAAAAACGGCATGGACTGGATGTATGCCAACTGCAGTACGACGGCCCAGCGCGGCGCCCTCGACTGGAAGGACCGTTTCCGCGACGCTGTTGCCCCTGTCTTCGCGGAACTGTATAAAAGTGTGGCTTCCGGCAAGGAGACGGAAATTGTTTTGAGAGTGAACAGCGCTCCCGATTACCGGGAAAAGCTACAGCAGGAGCTGAATGTTATCAAAAACAGCGAGATGTGGCAGGCAGGCGCCGCAGTTCGTTCTCTCCGGCCGGAACGGAGGAAGAAATAAGTAAGTATAAGCAAGTAAGGAGGCGATATGCGCAGTGACGCAATGAAAAAGGGCATTGAGAGGGCGCCCCACCGTTCTCTGTTCAAGGCTATGGGATACACGGACGAAGAGATCGCCCGGCCCCTCATCGGCGTGGTAAATGCCGCCAATGAGATCATACCCGGCCATATTCACCTGGATATAATTACGGAAGATGTGAAGGCGGGTATAAGAATGGCCGGCGGTACACCTGTGGAATTTCCCTCCATCGGGGTCTGCGACGGTATTGCCATGGGGCACGCGGGCATGAAATATTCCTTGGCCAGCCGGGAACTCATTGCCGACTCCGTCGAGGTTATGGCTATGGCTCATCCCTTCGATGCCTTAGTCATGGTTCCCAACTGCGACAAGATCGTTCCGGGCATGCTCATGGCGGCACTGCGTCTGAACATACCAACTATTTTTATCAGCGGCGGTCCTATGCTTGCCGGACAGCTCGACGGGAAAAAGGTTGACCTGATCACCGTCTTTGAAGCCGTCGGGGCCTTAAAATCTCGGACTATGACACGGAAGACCTTAAAATCTCTGGAAGATTCCGCGTGCCCCGGCTGCGGCTCATGTTCAGGCATGTACACAGCCAACTCCATGAACTGTCTTACCGAGGCCATAGGTCTCGGTCTGCCGGGAAACGGCACAATCCCCGCGGTGCATGCCGCCCGCAGACGTCTTGCCAAGCAGGCGGGCATGAAGATCATGGAGTTGTTAAAAAAGAATATCAGGCCGCGGGATATTGCCACCCTTGCCGCATTTAAAAATGCCCTTGCGGTAGACATGGCCCTCGGCTGTTCCACCAATACGGTGCTGCATATTCCTGCCATTGCCCACGAGGGGGGCATAAAGCTTAAACTTGACCTCTTTAATGACATCAGTAAAAAGACTCCCCATATCTGCCATTTGAGTCCTGCCGGTCCTCATCATATCGAAGACCTGGACATGGCTGGCGGCATTCAGGGTGTGATGAAAGAAATCAATACGCTCGGCATCCTGGACATGAAGGTCATGACGGTAACCGGCAAGACGCTTGGCGACAACCTGAAGAAGGCCTGTGTGGCTGATTACGATGTTATACGTCCTGTTGCAAATCCCTATCACCGCGAGGGCGGGTTAGCGGTACTGAAGGGCAATTTGGCGCCCGAGGGCGCTGTAGTCAAACAGTCGGCGGTGGCGCCGGAGATGCTCGTCAATGAAGGGAATGCCCGTATCTTTGACGCGGAGGAAGATGCCATTGCCGCTATCTTAGGGAGGAAGATAAACCCCGGCGACATTGTTGTGATACGCTATGAAGGCCCTAAAGGCGGGCCCGGTATGCGTGAGATGTTGGCGCCGACATCGGCAATTGCAGGGATGGGCCTTGATAAAACGGTGGCGCTGCTCACTGATGGGCGCTTCAGCGGCGGTTCGCGCGGGGCCGCCATCGGCCATATATCCCCCGAAGCGGCAGATGGCGGGCCGATCGCCCTTGTACGGGAGGGAGACAGGATAGCAATCAATATCCCCAATAAGACCCTTGATCTTAAGATAAGCGACAAGGATATGGCGGCAAGGATGAAGGTTTTCAAGCCGCGCCCGGCAGTTATAAAAAGCGGCTACTTAGCGAGATATGAAGGGCTTGTTACTTCTGCCAGTACCGGCGCAATATTGAAGACGCCATAAAATAAACATTTCAACTAAACATCAGAGCAACTGGTAAAATTCGCGTTGGTTGACAAACTCACCATTTTCGGCATAGGTCAGTAAATAAAGCAAGTCATTGGGCCCATTCGAGTTGTAGTCCCCATCCGCATAGACGATGAGATAGCAGTAATTGCGTTTCCAGGAACCGAAATCCATGTTGATGCTTAACAGATAGAAGCGATGTTTATGCCCATTTTTTAAGCTGAAGCCCAGTTCCGGTATATTCCGAGCGCTGCCGCTGGGGATGTCGATGACACCGTTATTCGGAAAGTACTTCCCCTCCATAGCGTAATAGGCATCCTCGGCATTCATGAAAGCATACATTTCTGCCTTCAAGGCTGCAAATTCCGCCCGCTTCAGATATTGTATGACATTGGGAACGGTAATTGCGGCCAGAATCCCTAGAATGGCAATGACGATCATCAGTTCCACCAGGGTAAACCCCTTGTCGCCATCTATTTTGATTCTGTTGCTGTTCAGTGAGTCGGTCATGGCGTTACTCCTTCTTGGGTGAACCGGATATCCGGCACTTGCCGGTTATCGGCATTCCTGACGATGAGTTCGTAGACTGTATCCGATGTTTTGTTATAATCGAACCGCTTTAAAACATCTGGGCTCAATGTCTGTTGAGGAATATATTTGCCATAGAGTTGATCCAAGGACTCCGGGACGCGTCCATAATGATCCTGTGCATAATCCTTGATCGCCGCATCAATCATGACTGCCACTGCCATGGGGTGGTTGTGAGGTACGAAAGTTTCAGCCTGGGGGATGGGCGTGAAATAATAGATAAGCGCATTGCCGATCAATACGATCACTGCAACGATCCCGGTGACGACCCATTTCCGCCGCTTGTCTTTCTTTTTGGCTTCTTTTTCCTGCGATTCATTCTGCTTTTTTTCCTTCAGACGCTGGACATCGGATTTGACGCAATCCTTTATGGCAGTCATTACCTGGCAATGGCTGCACAATATAGCGCTTCCTTTCGTAAAGCCTGCACAATCATCACATAGCAAATTGCGGCATGCCGAACATTTAGCAGCGGCCTTTCTGTCCGGGTGATACGAGCAATTCATAGATTACCATTGATAGAACTTACTTTTCAATGGAGTGAATATATGAGGAATGATCTTGTGAGTCAAGGAAATTAAGCCAATCACGATTTTTATGTCGATTTTTTTGTTGCATAGTGTTAATAATTAGTATATAAGCCCCCAAATACATACCCTTTATTGGCTAATTAGCTAAAGATTTCGCAAGGAGCCCCATTGAGATGAAAGTGGGCAAATACCTGATCATTATCGCTTTATTAGCCAGTGCGCTTGTTATCTTCGGCGACAGGGGGCTAATTGATAATCTCAGGATGAAGGAACGTTTGGCGACCCTGAAAAAAGTAAATTATGATCTTGCCAGAGAATGTGGGGAAATGAAAAGAACAAATTCTTTACTCAGGGACGACTTGTCCTATATCGAGAGAATTGCGAGAAATGAGCTTGGCATGGTGAAGAAGGGGGATTTGGTGTTTCAATTTGAAAAGTAGTTTCTTATAAATAGGTGCATCTGTGTTTGACATAGGGGAACTGTTTTCCAACTCTAAACAACTTGTGGGACTTGATATCGGATCAAGCTCCCTTAAGCTTTCAGAAATCCGCGAAACCTCCAAGGGATACATATTGAGCAATTATTCCCAGATTCCCATTCGAAAGGGCATAATTGCAGAAGGCGTTCTTGCGGAACCGCAGGAACTCAGCATCAAAATCAAGGAACTTTTCAAGCAGTCCAGTTGCCGAATAAAAGGCATTGTTACTTCCCTTTCCGGACATTCAGCCATCGTCAAAAAGGTTACCCTTGCCAACATGAACGAAGAAGAATTGCGCGTGCAGATCAACGACGAGGCGAGCAAATATCTGCCCTTCGATAGCATGGAAGATGTAAACTTCGATTTTCAGATACTGGGTGGAAGCGATTTTAATCCAAATCAGATGGATGTCCTCATTGTTGCAGCGAAAAAAGATATCATCGAAAGCTATACCTCGGCAATAGTCAAGGCCGGTTTGGATCCAATAATTATGGATGTGGACTCCTTTGCCCTGGAAACCATGTATGAAAAAAACTATGATTTTGAAGAAGATGATGTGACGGTAATCGTCAACATCGGGGCAAGCATTACAAACATCAACGTGCTTAAGAGCAGCATGTCCATATTCACCAGGGACTTTGCCATGGGTGGCGATGCCGTGACCGAATCCATCCGGAACAAGCTTGGTCTGTCGTTCGAGGATGCGGAAAAGGCAAAGGTTGAAGGAATCGGAACCGTAGATAAAGATGAAACGGCGGATCAATTGGGCGGGGATATCCTTGCCTTTGCCGAGCCGATATGTCTTGAGATAGAACGTTCGGTGGATTATTTCAAATCCACATACGGCGGCGGGGATATAAAGCTGGTTTTACTTTCAGGAGGGGGCGCGAAGATTCCAGGAATAGTTTTCGAACTTACTCAGAGACTCAACATTGACACTGAGATTATCAACCCATTCAAAAAAATTGGTTATGACAAGAAGGTTATCGATGCGGAAACAATCGAAAGTATAGGCCCTGTCGCAGCCGTGAGCGTAGGGTTGGCTCTGAGAAAATTGGGTGACAAATGATTCGGATTAATCTGCTGCCCTATCGCGAGAGAATAAAGAAGGAAAACTTAATACGGCAGATTACTATAATCGCCGGTTCGTTTATTATCTTTCTTCTTGTCCTGATCTATGTCCAGATTGCTTTGAGTTCCAGTATCGGCAAGCTGGAAAAAAAGATTAAAGAGAACGATGAAAAGCTTGTAGTCCTGAAAAAAAAGCTCGTAGACATAGAGGGTTTCAAACAGGATATTAAGGAAATGGAACTGAAGCTCTCCGTAATAAAGGGATTGGAAGAAAGCCGCTTTTTCCCAGTTCGTATGCTTGGCGAATTGGCAATGTTGACCCCTACAAAAGATTTATGGCTGGAAAGGCTGTCCGGAACCGGTCCTGACCTCCGTATCGAAGGGGTTGCAAGAGATAATGTAATAGTGGCTAGTTTCATGAAAAGCTTAGAGTTCTCCAATATTGTGTCTTCCGTGAGCCTGGTATCAACCAAGCAAATGGAGGTATCCGGTTTCAAACTGCAGCAGTTTATTTTATCATGTGTGCTGAAGAAGGGATGATAACCCATGGCAATTTCGTTGGCTGACATAAAAAAAATGTCTCCCCAGCTTAAGGCGGTTATTATATGCGTGGCTTATGCTCTTTTTGGCTATTTCTATTATTTTTATTTTATCCAGGCAGGTATGGATAAACGGGCTAATCTACAGACGAAATTAGAAGAGATTGAGCAGCAGGTCGCGGAAAAAGAACGTCTGGCAGCCCAGATGGCAAAGTATTCCAAGGGACTGGACGCACTTAAAGAATCATTCAAAATAGCCCTGACGAAACTTCCGATACGTAAAGAAATCCCGGAACTTCTCCATAGCGTCGCCGTGTCGGGAAAAAAGGCCGGGATAGTATTTATAACATTTGAACCGCAGGCAACTGAGAAAAAGCCCATCGGAGCACCGAAGGATGCAACCGGTAACAAACCGCCAGAGCAAAAACCGCCTGAACAGAAGCCAGCGGACAAGAAACCTGCCGACGCCAAATCCCAACCGGCAAAGCCTGCTGTGGAAGAGGAGTATTACGAGGTGATCCCCGTAAAGGTTACCGTAAATGGCACTTATCACAATACGGCCGTCTTTTTTGAGAATGTGGCAAAGCTTCCGCGCATCATAAATATCGAGGATATTTCCATGGGAGAGGTCAAGGTAAAGGTAAAGGGCATGGGGCCGCTTTTGAACACATCCTGCATTGTTAAGACATATACGTTTGTTCAAAAAAAGACAGAGGAACAGGGCAAGAAAGCCGATGGAAAAAACAAGAAATGATTCTCTGAAAAGTTCATACTTGGCGCTGAGTCTCATACTTGCCTTGCTTTTGCTGATTTCCGGCGGGCTGTGGAGAGGGGCTTTCGCGACAACCTCCGGCGATGAAAAGGCGCCCCCCCCGGCAGATTACCATTATAATCCAACCGGTAAACCAGATCCCTTCCTGCCTTTTGTAGAAAAGGAAATCGCTTTGAAGAAAAAAATGGAAAAAACAAATATTGCTTCCATATTTCCCTTGCAAAGGGAGGGTATTGATCAGTTCAACCTCGTAGGCATTGCCGGTGACGAGGAGCGCAGATTTGCCGTAGTGGAAACAAAAGATTCTAAGTCAAGGTTTTATCCAGTTGCCGTGGGAACGGTTATCGGGCTCAATAACGGCAAAGTGGTAGAAATAAAAAGGGACGTGATTGTTATTGAAGAGGTGACCATGGGGCGCACCGGACGAAAAATCAATAGAATCACAAAAAGGCTTCGCATAGATGAAGAGGGAACGCAATGAGGGGAAACAGGGTATTTAAGGTTTTTTTAGTCGGGTTTGCGATGTTTATGGGGAGCATATCCGGGATGGCGGTAACAGTTTACCTTTGGGCTGCTGATCCAGTAAAATCCGACAGTCCGGCGCCGCAGGCGTTAAATGTTGGATACCTGGAAAATATCGCTCTCGAAAATCCGATGCCCGGGAAGGAAAGGATTACCATCAGAGTTTCGCTACTATCTGGCGCCACTGTGGAATATCAAGCGGGGAACTCCTTGCTGGTGAAACTGGACAACATGTTTGTTCCGCAGGACTTCAGGCGCCCTCTCGGCGAAGGCACGCTGGATAATATTCTTCGGGTCCTACCGGCTCAAAGGATGTTGGAAGGCAAACAATGGGCGTACGTGACCATTGATTTGAGGGAGCGCGTTCCTCATAGTGTCAGACAGGACGGACGAGATGTCCTGATTGATTTCAATGTGGCCGGTCTGGCGGGAAAAACCGCGCCTGGCATGCAGAAACCACTGCCATCATCGGATACGGCAACATCTTCGGAAAGACCTAAGGATAAAGCAGCCGCCGGTGAAACTGCTGGCGAAGCAAAAAGCTATGGGGGGCACAAGATATCTCTCGACTTCCAGGATGCAGACATCAAAAGCGTCCTCAGGCTTCTGTCTGAATTAGCGGATGTGAATATAGTATGGGGCAATGACGTAACGGGCAAGGTGTCGATCCAGATGAAGGCTGTTCCCTGGGATCAGGCGCTGGATACCGTTCTTTCCATCACTGGCCTCTCCAAAAAACAGTCGGGCAAAGTCATCACCGTAATGACACTGGAGAAGATAAAAAAGGATGAAGCGGACCGTCAGGCAGCCTTTGAGGCGCAGCGGAAAGTGGCTGCGGAGCAGAGCAAGTTTTTGAGGGTGGTGGACATCAATTACAACGACCCCAATAAGGTTAAGACGAATATTATGGATGTTATGGGCAAGGACAAGGGCTCGGTAAATGTGGACGAACACAGTAACTCGCTGATTATTCAGACCACGACGGCCGAAGAGATGAAAAATCTCGAGAAAGTTATCGAAAGAGTCGACAAGCCTATCCCGCAGATATTAATAAAGGCAAATATCGTGCAGACATCGAAGACAACGGCCCGCAATCTTGGCGTCCAGTGGGGCGGCATGTGGGGAAAAGAGATTGGCAGCCAGGGGTTATACGTAACGCCTGGCGGTGTTGGAGGTTCTGCCGCTGCGCCCGGCTCTGCTTTTTCCGGTTCATACAAGCCAACCTCCGGTGTTGCAGGGATAAGCGGACAGGGATACGGGGTAAATTTCCCTGCTTCCATGTCGGGGACAGCGTCGGCTTCCCTGGGGCTGATGTTTGGAACTATCGGAGAGAATATATTAGAGCTTCAGTTAAGCGCCCTGCAGACCGACGGCAAGGTGAATATCCTTTCCAGTCCTTCTCTGACCACCCTGGATAATCAAAAGGCATATACGGAAAGCGGGAAAAGAGTACCTTACTCTACTTCGGAAACAAGTGGCGGCACCATTACCAAGTCCGTTAAATTTGTGGATGCCGTCCTCCGCCTGGAAATTACCCCCCATGTGATAGACGGGAAGAACCTGAAGATGAAAATCCTTGTATCAAAAGACGAAATTGGTCCCTACGTGGCGGAAAATCCGGTAATCTTTAAAAAACAGACGGAAACAAGCCTTATAGTGCAGGATGGTGAAACCATCGTCATCTCTGGTTTGACTGAGCAGAAGAATGATAATAATTCCAGTGGAGTACCATGGTTGAAAGACATCCCTGTACTGGGCTGGCTGTTCAAGGGGGACTCGAAAGGCGAGTCCATGGATGAGACGCTTATTTTCATTACTCCCACCATCCTGAAACCGAAGACGTTAGCCGGCATTCAGGGGGGACCTTAATGAGGTCATATTTTCGCTTATGAACTTTTTACGGAGTTGTAATCATTCAAGGAGACAGGCATTATGAAACATTCGGCCAGATATATTCCTATGGTCTTCGTTGCTGCCCTGTTCTGGGGGATCACGGGCTGCGCTCCAGCCACTTACGAAAAAGGTCTAAAGTACTATAGACCGGACGATGCCGCGGCGGCGGCGCAGCAACTCAAACCCCTTGCCGAGCAGGGTGATGCAGAGGCCCAGTTTAACCTTGGTTCACTTTATTATCAGGGGCGGGGAGTGCCTCAGGATTACAAGGAAGCCGCCAAGTGGTTCCGCAAAGCCGCAGATCAGAGCCATGTTTACGCCCAGGTAAATCTGGGTTCCATGTATGCCGAGGGTATTGAGGGAATCATGGCAAAAGATTATTCCCAGGCACTCATGTGGTTTATATTTGCCGCAGCGCGTGGTGATGCGGAGGCCATGGAATTAAGAGAAACATTAGCGACCAGAATGACGCCGGCGCAGATCACCGAGGCGCAAAAAATGGCGCGGGAATTCAAACCGGAAGACGCCCATACGAAGTTGTTCCAGGAATTGAAAGACCTTGCGGAAAAGGGCGATGCCGGCGCCCAGTTTAAGATCGGTTTGATGCATTACAACGGCCAGGGAACCGTCCAGGATTATTCGGAAGCAATAAAATGGTTCACGAAAGCCGCCCTTCAGGGGAATCCCTATGCCCAGCACAATGCCGGCTACATGTACGAAAAAGGTGAGGGAGCGCCTCAAGATTACGTGGAAGCAGCCAAATGGTATCGTCTGGCGGCCGAAAGGGGCAATACCCTGGCCCAGTACACCATCGGTTATATGTACGAGAAGGGGCAGGGGGTTGCTCCGGACGAAATCCAGGCACTTATGTGGTTTAATCTTGCCGCGTCCCGGGGTGATGTAAAAGCGAAGGCGGCAAGGGATCGTGTCACCGTCTGGATGTCATCCGAGAAGATAGCAGAGGCCCAGCGTCTGGCTCGCGAATTCAAAATTTTAGTGAAATAGACAGCAATAATTTCATTCCCGAGGGGATGACAAAAAATTCAAAGGTCTGACATTGATAATCAGGAAGGATTAGTGATTGTGAAACGATGTTTGATTTTATTTGCTTTATCCCTGGTATTTACGCTGTTCGGTTGTAGCAGTTGCAATAAGGAGAACAGCAAGATCCCTGATAAGGTTGCCCCCACGGCACCCAATGGCATTACGATTACCGCTGTATCCTCCTCGGAGATCAAGGTTTCCTGGAAACCGTCGGCCGATGATTCCGGGAAGATAAAGGGCTATAAAATTTACAAAAATGGTCAATATGTAAAGGCAACAGAGACAACATCGGTATCAGACGAGGGCTTAAGTCCTAAAGTTAAGTTCTGTTACCGAATTTCAGCTTTTGATGCGGCCGGGAACGAATCGGCCCAGAGTACCGAGGTGTGTGCAATTCTTTAAATAAAGGTTTGGTTGTGTTCCTAAGGAGATGACGATGGGGAAATTATTTTCTGCACTGAAAATGAACATAGTTCTACTACTGGCGCTATCCGTTATTGCAGGGTGCGGTACGGGCGGCCTGAGTGATGCCCCAGCCACGGGAACGACACCGGGAACGACAACGCCGCCGACTGCGGTTACGGTTACGATTAACGGGCGCGTTGTGGATGGGGCTATTTCCGGTGCGACGGTTCAAGCTTACAAGATCAATGCCAACGGGACCAGAGGGGATGCCATCGGAACATCTACTACCACAGACTCAAATGGCAACTACGCGCTGAGCCTGAACTATAATGGTCCGATCCTTGTGGAAAGCGCCGGCGGCTCCTATACGGATTGGGCAACCGGCAAGACGGTGACGCTGAGTTCCACCGATAAACTGAGCGCCGTCATGTCCAACGCCAAGGATGCGGTGACAATCAACATTACCCCGCTGACCCATATGGCCGCCCTCCGTGTACAACAGGATATGGCGGTGAACGAAACCGCCGACGCCGCTGCCATCGATACGGCCAACAGCAAGATTGGGGAATATTATGGTGATATAGATATTCTCAAAGACACCCCGATAGATCCCACCGTGAGCAATTCAGCGAGCGGCGTCTCACAGAATAGGGTCGACTATGCCCTGGTTTTGGCCGGAATTTCCCAAAGCGCCATTAACAATAACGTAAACCCCTTTTCCCTGGCTATCGCCCTGGCTAAGGATGCCAGCGATGGAGTTTTCGACAGCAAGCAGGGGACTACACAACTGACGATTGCGAACGCAACCGGCGGCGGCGCGACCAATTTATCGGCTACAGCCGCCAAAAGCGACTTGAGTACGAGCATCAATGTCTTCCAAAACTCGGCAACGAACAAATCCGGCGGTACGATAACTTCCAGCATCCCGGTGAGACTAAGCAGTCCGGACAACAATGGCGTCATTGCCGCCAGGCAGGATGTCCCGACCGGATTTACTGCTGTTGTCATTTCTTCGACGCAAATCAACCTTTCCTGGTCTGTTTCCCCCGGAGCGGCGGGTTATAATATCTTTAAAGACGGCACGAAGCTTAAATCGGTAACCACGACCAGCACATCCGATTCAGGTTTAACACCCAATACGCAATATTGTTACGCAATCTCTGCTTACGATGTCTCGGGCAATGAGTCCGTGCAAAGCAGCCAGTTGTGCGCGACGACCAATGTAGTCGCGCCGCCCTCTCCCACGGGCTTGAATATAACGGCTGTTTCATCATCCCAGATCGATCTGTCCTGGACAGCCGCGGCCGGGGCGACGAGCTATAAGGTCTATAAAGGTGGAGTATTGCTGAAGTCGGTGACGTCGGTATCGACGTCAGATACGGGCCTGACGGCGAGCACCCAATATTGTTATAGCGTTTCCGCTTCAGATGGTTCGGGCAATGAGTCTGCGCAAAACAGCCAGTTGTGTACCTCTACGTATGGTCCCCCGCCCGCAATCCCTACGGGGCTGACGGTGCGTGCCACGTCACCGACCCGGGTGGATCTATCCTGGACGGCTACTGCCGGTGCATCGCAGTACAAGATTTACCGGAACGGCGCGTTGTTGGCCGGGGCTGTTGTACTCGCACCTGCCACAACCTATGCAGACACGACCGTGACGGCCAACACCCAGTATTCTTATGCAATTGTGGCAATTGACGCCACTGGCAGCGAATCCAGTCAGACCAGCCAGTCCGCAGCTAATACAGGCTTGACCGTTCCGTCCGGTATCACCGCGACCGTGAATTCATCGACCCAGATCACGCTCTCCTGGACCAATTCCGGGGGCATGCTGGTGACGGGTTACAAGGTATACAAGAATGAGACCTTGCTGGGAGCAGTGTCGCCGGTGACGACGACAAACATGGTGGATAGCGGATTAACGGCAAGCACACAATACTGCTACAGCATCGCAGCCACTGATATATCGGGCAATGAATCGGCTAAAAGCAGCACGGTCTGCTCTACCACACAGGCGTTGCCTGCGCCCCCTCTGCCGGCCAGCATGGACCTGCTGGTCAGCAATACGCAATTAAATTCTGACGGCGTTTCGACGGTTACCTTGACCGCATTTGTGAAAGACAGCGCCAACCGGGCCATGAAAGACCAAAACGTGGATTTCTCTTCCAGTAGCGGTTTGCTGACTGTTGCCAACGGGAAAACGGACGCCAACGGGACGGCCACGGCCACGCTGGGCACGCGTGGAAATCCGACCAACCGCTCTATTACGGTCACATCCTCAACCGGCGCCATCAATTCGACCAATACAGTAAATGTCACAGGAACCACCATTGACATCAGCGGCCTGAATTCATTGTCTTTGGGCGATTCGACGCCGTTGACGATTTTCCTCAAGAATTCTGCCGGGATCGGCATCTCTAAGCAGACAATTACGGTAACATCGGAAAAAGGCAATACTTTAAGCGCACCTTCCGGCTATGTTACCAACGACAACGGCCAGATAACTGTAAATGTTACAGCAGCCGCAGGCGGCCCGGACAATATTTCCGCAGCGGCCATTGGTGCAATAAAAGACTTCTCACTGACCGTTGATCCCAATCTCTTTAAAATCACAGCGCCGACTGTGGCAGGAAAAGAGGTCAATATCGGGACGGCCGAAACGATAACTGCTCAGTATAAAATAGACGGCAATCCGGTGCCTAATGGGACTACGGTTAATTTTGCCACAACCCGGGGGACATTGAGCAGCGCTGCGGCCACCACGGTGGGCGGCAACGCAACGGTTACAGTCTCGTCAACAAATTCTGGTCCTGCATTGATTTCAGCTTTTGTAACAGGCGGACCGTCTGCTCAGATAGCCATCGAATTCGTGGCGCCGACGGCGAACAAAATGTCATTACAGGCTAACCCGTCTGTGATTGGTACGAACGGTGCCGGTATGACATCGGAGAAAAGCCTGATTACGGCCATTGTCCGCGATGCCAATAACAACCTGGTCAAGAATAAAACGATTCTGTTTACAATAGTCAACGATTCCAGCTCTGGCAGACTGAGCCCTGGTTCTGCCACAACCGACAGCTCCGGTACGGCGAATGCCTATTTCATTGCCGGCGCTACGCCGGGAGCAAAAGATGGTGTCGAGATCCGTGCCACAGTTGTAAATACGGCAGTAAGTGCCACGACAAAGCTTACCGTGGCGCATAAGGCGCTGTTCATTACTCTGGCAACAGGTCCTACGATTCAGAAGATACTTCCGAACATGTATAGGAAGGATTATGTCGCACTTGTCACCGATGCGGCGGGAAGCCCTGTGAAGGATGCAACGGTTTCGGCATCTGTTGTACCCATGTATTTCAGGAAGGGATATTACGGATGGGGGGGCGTACAATGGGGTCTTGTACCGACACTGGTAGCGTCATCATCTACGTTGCCTGCTGTGCCGGCTTGCAAAAATGAAGATCTCATGCTCAAAGATCAGTTGTATGATTTAAATGGCTTGCTGGATGTGGACACTGCCGGAAATAAAGAGGACGCGAACAACAATGACAGGCTGGATCCTGGTAACGTTGCGTCCGTATCAGCTACCCCTTCCGACGCCAATGGATTCAGCACCGTAAGTATCCAGTATGCGCAGGATTATGCCTATTGGGTCAATGTCAAGCTCGACGTTTACGCAAGTACTACGGGGGATACATCAAGCGCATCCGCGACTTTCGATCTGGAGGGACTGGCGGCTGACTATACCGATGTGACAATTCGTCCCCCAGGTTACATCAGCCCATTCGGGACGTCCACAACCTGTCTTGATACGAGGCCCGATCCGCCGAACGGCTTAACTGTTACTGCGTCATCGGGAACCCAGGTCAACCTTTCCTGGCAGGCGCCCGAGCGCGCTACAGGCTATAAAATTTATAGAGACGGCATTTTCCTGAAATCTGTTGCTACTGTCACAAGTACGGATACCGGCTTAGCATCGGATACAACGTATTGCTATTCCGTTTTAGCTTATGATGAGACGGGTCACGATTCTGCTCAAAGCTCACAGGTATGTGTGACAATGCCCTCGCTACCGTCCCCGACCAACCTGTCGATTACGGTCGTCACGTCATCCCGGATCGACCTTAGCTGGTCCACTTCCGCAGGGGCCGTCGGTTATATAATATACAGGGGCGGAAGCTATCTGAAATCCGTAGCTACGACCAATGCATCGGATACCGGGCTGAACTCCAATATCCAGTATTGCTACACGGTTTCTGCCATAGATGCGCTGGGAATTGAATCAGGGCGAACCATTCAACTATGCGCAACTACGCCGGCTCTTGCAGCGCCTACGAATCTGGCGGTCACCGCCGCCACATCATCGCAGATCAATCTTGCCTGGACGGCATCGGATGGCGCATCCGGTTACAAGATATACAGGAGCGGGATATATTTTAGGGCAGTGACAGTGTCCTTTGCCTCAGACGTGGAGCTTGCAGCCAATACACTGTACTGCTATACCGTGTCCGCCTATGATTCAGCCAATAACGAATCGCCCCAGACCAGCCAGTTGTGCGCCACCACCTATGGCCCGTCGCCGTCCGATCCGGCTGATCTGACTGTTAGGGCCCTGTCTCCCACGCAGGTTGACCTTTCCTGGACGGTTTCTGTCGGCGCATCGCAGTATAAGATTTACCGGAATGACACCCTCCTCGTGTCCACGGCATCGACATCTTATACAGACAGCGCGGCGGTTGCCAATACCCAGTATGTTTATCGGGTGACGGCTATTGACGCCACGGGCAGCGAATCTACCGGGCAGGCCAGTCAGTCCACTGCCCATACAGGTTTGACTGTGCCTTCGACGGTTACGGCAACAGCCGATTCCTCGACCCGGATCACGGTTAACTGGGTGAACTCCGGTGGTGCGCTGGTGACGGGATACAGGGTTTACAAGGGTGGGACATTGCTCGGAGCGTTTTCGCCGAATACGATGACGTCAATCGTGGATAGCGGACTGACGCCCAATACACAGTACTGCTACAGCGTTAAGGCGACGGATTCCTCCGGCAATGAATCGCCTCAAAGCAGCACGGTCTGCGCCACCACACAGGCGGCGCCTCAGCCAGCGTATATTGACTTGCTGGTCAGCAATCCGCAGCTAAATTCCGACGGCGTCTCTCCCGTAACCCTGACTGCCCTGGTCAAGGACGAGGGCCACCGCGCCATGGCCGGTCAAACGGTTACATTCTCCACGGAAGACTCTGGGATACTAACCGTTGTCAGCGACCTTACCAACTCAAGCGGGCAAGCGACCGCGACGTTAGGGACGGGCGGTGATCAGACAAACCGGCCGATCAAGGTGTACGCCAGTATCGGTTCCCTTTCAGCAGATTTTACAGTCACGGTGGCGGGGACGGCGATCACGATCAGCGGACAGACGAATACGGTTCTCTACAACAATACAACAACGCTGACCCTTTATCTTAAAGATTCAAGCGGGAATGGTATACCAGGCAAGGAACTGACTCTCACAAGCCTTTACAATACCCTGACGCCCACGACGGTGACGACCGATGCCAGCGGCCAGGCAACCACGGTTTTTACGGCGACGGACACGATCCCGGGTCGAACCGACACGATCACGGCCACGTCTCCGGCCATGAATGCTGTACCCGGCTTCTTTGCGGTGACGGTACAAAACGATGCGACTGCCAAAACCCTGACCTTCACGGCGCCGACCCCAGGCAAGGAAGTTCCGATCAATACGGATGAGCCTGTCACGGTTCATTACGAGGATAGTTCCGGGCCTCTCGCGGGTGAGACCGTCAATTTCTCTTCAACCCGGGGAACAATCGCCCCTTCGGCGGTGACCAATCTCAGCGGAGACGCCGTCCTGACGGTTCGCTCCACAACGCCGGGACCGGCCGTTTTGACGGGGTCTGTCGCGGGCGGGCCGGCAGCCACGGTGCAGTTTGAATTTGTCGCCACAAACGCGGCAAAGATTAACGTGCAGGCCGATCCCGCCACGATCGGCGTCAACCTGAGCGGTCAGACAACGCAGTTGAGCAACATCGTTGCGGTGGTCAGGGATGCGGAGAATAATTTGATCAAGAACAAGACCATCAATTTCAACATCACGAGGGATCCGACCGCCGGAACCCTTTCTGCCGGGACGGCCGTTACGGACAGTTTCGGATCAGCCAGCGTGCAATTCATCGCCGGCGCCACGTCCAGCGGCCAGGATGGCGTCACGATCAGCGCCACTGTCGCTGGTACTGCGATTACCGCAACCACAAAACTCACGGTCGCGGAGAAATCGCTGTTCGTCACGGTGGGGACGGGCAACGAGTTGAGGACCATCGATCCGAACTATTATCAGGTCGATTTCGGCGTCCTGGTGACCGATGCAGCGGGGAATCCCATGGCGGGTAAGACAGTGACCGCCAGCATGATACCGGAAGTTTATATGAAAGGATACTGGGTGTGGACCTGGGTCATCCCACCGCCGGGCACTACCCCGGTCGGCGGGTGGTCGCAAACGCTGACGCTGGCGACTTCCAATCATCCTGTGCCGCCGTTTCCCAATACACCTTATCCCTGGGCGGGGACGCCGGCAAATTCCTGCGCCAATGAGGACCTGACCTTTTACAATGATCCGGCTAACACAAGCTTTCTGGCGAACGGCATCCTGGATGCGGGAGAGGACAATAACGGCAACGGCAGATTGGATCCGGGCGGCGTCGCCGCCATCACGCCCGAGGCACAAACGGATGCCAACGGCGTTGCCAAGCTGACCCTCACGTATGCTCGTGAATACGCGACCTGGGTTAAAATCCGCCTGGACGTGAAGGTCCTGGTTTCGGGGACGGAGGGAACGGCGTCCAGGCCCGACTTTGTCCTGCCGGGTCTGGGATTCGACGCAATCTATGAACCTGGCAGCCCGGCAGGTGTATCGAGTCCCTTTGGCCAATCGAACTCATGCGCCGACACCTTATAGCTGAATAAAGATAGGGCAAGGGCGGTTCCCGTTTCCCCGGAGACCGCCCCTAATGCCTTTCCGATTTTTCGACTTGCTGCGAGAGCATCTTACTTAATCATTTCCTGCTTGCCATTAACGGTCAATTCACCCTTTTTCAGGGCGTCAATGATCTTCTTCACCGATGTCTTTTTGTTGTCGAAAGTAATATTGACCGTATTTTCCTTAGGCATTTCATGCTTGATGACTCCCTCTGTTGTCTTGAGGATAGAACTTATCCTCTTACTGAGGCCTCAGGAGGCACAACCGGGGATGTTCAACTGCACAATTTTCTCAGCGGCGTAAACAGCCTGCACTAAAAGACAGACTAACATCAAGAGAGTGACGAGGATGATGAATCGATGTTTTAATAATTTCATGGTTTAGCTCCTCCTTGGGAATCTTTCGCAACAACTTAAATCAAAGCCCAATAAAAAAACAAGATCATTTTAACAGCCGTCAGTATCAATAGCAGATAAATCTTTCTGTCTGATAATAAAATCCCCAGTTGCAAACGGAATTTTTTGAATTCTTTCTTGACACGTTCTCAAATGCTGTGTTAGCGTGCAGCCGTTTCATTGTTTGCAAGGCCAATAAGTTGCCTATTTACTAAGAATACAAATAGTTATGACTGAAAACGCTGACAAAGAAAAGGAATCTTTTTTAGCAAAAGCGGAATCCGCTCTTGCTCAGGGGCTTTACCAGATGGCGCAGGATATCGCCTTGGATTGGCTTACGCGTTTCCCCGATGACGCCGATGCGCGGGTAATTGCCTGCCATGCCTGGACCCGCATGGGTAAGTTGGACAAGGTAGAGCAGATGCTCAGGGAGGTAGATGGGGCAATCCTCGGCATGTCCCGGATATACGCCCGGATGGGCGATATCTGCCTTCAATCGGGACTGAACAGGGAGGCGACGGCATTTTACCAGAGATTTATAACCTTGAACCCCGATGCAGCACTTTCCGGGGAGATAGCGGAAAAACTCAGTTCCATTTTGTCGGCCCGTGAAGATACAGACTCCCAACTCAGTGAAGAAGAGAGCTTTGAACGGATAAGTCCCATGCCCGGTCTTCAGACCGTAACCATGGCAGAGCTTTACGTAAAGCAGGGACATCCGGATATGGCATCAAAGGTGCTGGAAGAAATCCTTAAGAAGGATAAGACGAATCACCGGGCGGCGGCGATGCTGGGGGAGCTTCAAACAACGAAAAAAGCGCAAGCGGAGAAGCCTTTCTCAAGTAAACCGGAGGCAGTTATTCGGGAACTTAACCGATGGTTGAACAATCTCGACAGGATGGAGCGCCATGCAGCCTGAACCGTCCCGGTTCCCGGAAAGGTTGTCAAAAGTCAGGGAACATCTGTTAAAGGACAGATGCGAAGCCTTAATTATCCTTGACATGAATAATATTCGCTATCTCACAGGCTTTACAGGCGGCAGTGGCGCGCTGCTTCTGGACGACGCCCGGTCCATTTTGCTGGTTGACGGCCGCTACATTACCCAGGCGCGGGAAGAGTCGCCGCAGGCGGAAATTTTTGAATGCCGCGATAAAATGGAAGGGGTTGCCGAAATCCTTGCCACCTTTGGGGCAAAGACCGTCGGATTCGAGTCGGCGGCAATCAGTTTCGAAAATTACGGGAAGCTGAAAGAAAAGATTAACGATGTAAGGCTGGAGCCTATCCCCAACGATGGCAGCGGCATGAGGGCAATAAAGGACGAAAGCGAGGTTGCCCTTCTCCGGGAGGCTGCCGCAAAAGCATCTGAAACGCTTGTCTCCATGCTCAATGCGATAAGGCCCGGCGTCATGGAAAGGGATGTGGCCCTGGAGCTGGAATACATGATGAGGCGGAGCGGCGCCGGAGGGGTATCCTTCCCGACCATAGTGGCTTCAGGGGTAAATTCCGCTTTGCCTCACGCCACACCGGGAGCGAGAAAATTGGCAAGGGGAGATGTGATAGTAATTGATTTCGGCACTGTTTATGGAGGGTATCATTCCGACGAAACATGTACCTTTGTCTTGGGAGTCGCTTCTTCCAGACAAAAAGAGGTATACGGTGTCGTCAAGGAAGCCCATGACCGGGCGGTGGCGGCCGTGAAAGCCGGCATCCCCTGCTGTGAGATTGATCGTATTGCCAGGGACTGCATGAATGAAGGCGGGCTGGAACCTTTTTTTTCACACGCCGCCGGTCATGGCATCGGGCTCGACATCCATGAACCGCCGAAGATGTCTGCCTCGTCGAAAGCCGTTCTCGAAGCAGGAATGGTTATTACTATTGAACCGGGCGTCTATATTCCCGGCCTGTGGGGAGTCAGGATCGAGGATATGGTCCTGGTAAAAAAGAACGGTTGCGAGGTATTGACAAAGATGGGAAAAGATTTCACTTTATTGAATTGAAGACTTCGAAATAGGTCGCCAATATTAAAACTACATAAGTTAGGACGTTTACTATGAAAGTATTTCCCGATGATCTGTTGTACAGTCGTGAACATGTGTGGGTAAGAGTTGACGGAAATATGGCCACCATCGGCATTACCGATTATGCCCAGGAAAAAATGGGAGAGGCTATTTCCATTGAACTGCCCGATGCGGATTCCTATGTAGAAAGGGATGAGCCTTTCGGAACCATCGAGACCTCGGCCAGAGGAGTCATAGATCTCATCTCTCCGGTAAGCGGTGAAGTCCTCAGCGTAAATGAAGACCTCCTGGACGATATCGGTATTGTAAATAGTGATCCCCACGATACCGGATGGATGATGATTGTGGAGATGGCGTATTTAGACGAGCTCGATGATCTTCTTAATTTACATGAATATAATGAGTTTTTGATCCAGGAAGCGGAGGAGGAAACATCCGTTGACTGATGCAGGAGACGGGAGCTTTTATGGAACAGTTTATAATCTTATCAGGGAGGAGGTCCGCGGGCAGCAGGCCTACGCCGCCGAAGCGCCTTCTTGCCTCATAAGATTGGATGCCAATGAAAACTCTTTCACAATCACGCCGGAAATCCATAATGAATTTATCGATGCCATCCGGAAGGTGGCGCTGAACCGCTATCCCGAACCGGGTTCATCCTCGCTTCTCGGAAGATTTGCGGTAGCCTTCGGCATCGAAAGAGATATGCTAATGATAGGCAACGGTTCCGACGAGCTGATTCAAATCCTCTGCGCATCGCTGGCAAGCTCCACCACTCTGATACCCGTGCCGACCTTTGTCATGTACAGGATAATTTCCTTGAATAACGGGCACAGGGTGCTTGAAGCGCCTCTCGATGATGAGTTCGATCTGGATATTGATGCGATGCTGGAGCAAATAGACGCGTTGTCTCCCGCACTGATTTTTTTGTGCTATCCAAATAATCCCACGGGAAACTGTTTCAGCAGAGAAAAAATGGAGGTCCTGCTTAAGAAAGCAACCGGGCTTGTTGTGGTGGATGAAGCCTATGGTTATTTTTCCGGCAAGTCTTTCCTTTCTCTCCTGGGAAAATATGAAAATCTGGTCATCCTCAGGACCCTGTCCAAAATAGGGCTTGCCGCCATGCGCATCGGTTTTTTATTAGGTCCGGCTCCACTGGTGCAGGAATTGAACAAGGTAAGGCTGCCCTATAACGTTAATTCCATATCCCAGGTTGCGGCCGGCTTTTACCTGGATCACGAGAGGATATTTTTAGATCAGGCAGGGGAAATTATCCGGGAAAGAGACAAGCTTGTTACAGCATTGCAACGGATAAAAGGCATACGCCCCTATCATTCCGATGCAAATTTCATTTTTTTCAGTTGTCTTTTTGATACGAATCGGGTATACAGAGACGTGCTTGATGAGGGAATTCTTATAAAAAACTTTAATGCCGCCGGAAAGTTGAAAAACTACATGCGGGTAACGGTGGGCAAACCGGAAGAAAATGAAGTGTTTCTGTACGCTTTAGAGCGCACTATAGCCAAGTTGGGAGCGTGATTTAATATATCGTGAACAGGGTAGGTTACGGTAATTGATGGTTTGAGGCCGTACTGCCCTTTTTTTGCGCCCTAAATATCAATAGAAAGGGGGGATCGGTTTGGAGGTAAAAGTATTTGATAATGACGTCGAAAAAGCCTTGAAAATTCTTAAGAACAAATTGTCGAAAAGCGGACTCTTCAAGGAGCTTAAAATACGCAGAGCCTACGAGAAGCCGTCGGTAAAAAGAAAGCGAAAAGCCATTGAAGCCCGCAGAAGACTTGCTAAAGTTCAGCGTCGCAGAACCTATTGATTGGATTTTTGGTCTGTTTTAGTCGCGTTTTGGATGCTATTTGCGAAAATTTTGAAGGGGATGCCCTATGGGAGAAAGACAGTACCTCATAGATGCTCTGTCCATCGAAGAACCGTGGCGGATATTCCGTATTATGGCCGAATTTGTAGATGGGATTGATGCTCTTTCCGATGTGGGTAATGCGGTTACCATATTCGGTTCGGCAAGAGTTCAGCCGAATAATCCCTATTACAAGAAGGCTGAATATCTTGCCCACAGGCTGGCAGAAGAGGGGTTCAGCGTAATTACCGGCGGCGGTCCCGGCATCATGGAAGCAGGTAATAGAGGTGCAGCGGAAGCCGGAGGAAAATCGGTGGGGATGAATATCCAACTCCCTTTTGAACAGAGGCCCAACCCTTACGCAAATATCAACATTGAATACAATTATTTTTTCATCCGTAAGGTCATGTTTGTCAAGTATGCCATGGCTTATGTGGTGCTTCCGGGCGGCTTTGGAACCCTGGATGAGCTGTTCGAAGCTCTTACCCTGATACAGACAAGGCGGATAAAGAGTTTTCCTGTAATACTGATGGGAAGCGAATTCTGGCAGGGAATTATGGACTGGTTGAAAAATACAGTATTGCGGGAAGGCAATATCTCGCAGGATGATCTTGCTATAATGGAGATCATTGATGATCCTGAGGAAGTTGTAAAATATATTAAAAAATACGTAATTATCTAAATTTGAGTTGGATAGATGAGCACTCAACTTGGAGAAACCACAGAAACCCTGGAGAAAGTCTTAAACAGTATAAAAAAAGGAATGGTTGCTCCATGTTACCTTCTCTACGGAGATGAGGAATACCTGCTACAGGACGCATTCAATAAAATAGTTGACCTCCTTCTCCCGGCAGCCGACAGGGCCTTTAATCTTTTTATTATGGAGGGTGGTCAGGAAAACGTCAACGATATTTGCCTTTCCCTTCTTACCGTACCTCTCATTCCGGGTAGAAAGATTGTTGCCCTAAGAAACACAACTATTTTCCAATCCAGGAAGATTTTGCCAACTCTTGTCCAGAATATTCGCGACCATTTAGACAGCAATCCTCTACAAGTCGCAGGTGATTTTCTCCAGTTTTTAAAGCTCACGGGCTGGAAACTTGCCGATCTCCAGGACGGGGGGTGGAAAAATGTCTCCGACGAGGAATGGCGGAAGACAGTTGAAGGCGATAGAGGCGAGGACAGGGAAAAATGGCTGCCCAAAGCTATTGATCTATGTGCAGAACGAGGTGTAGACTCAAGGGCGGTCAGGGATGATTCCGGCGGCTTGGGCAAGATTCTGTCAAGTGGGCTGCCTGAAGGCAATCATCTGATTTTAACAGCCCAGGCGGTGGACAAAAGGAAGCAGCTCTTCAAGCAGATCGAAGAAGTGGGGACGGTTCTATTTTTTTCTCGAGCCAAGGGTGAAGCCAAGCAGAAATTCATGCTTGTCGAGATGGCGCAGGAATTGCTCGCTGAAAAAGGAAAGAGGCTGACACCTGATGCCTGGCAGGCAATCGGCGGGAAAACGGGATTTGAGCTAAGGAAATCCATGTTGGCACTGGAAAAACTGATCGTTTATACGGGCGATAGACCGACCATAGAGGCCGGCGATGTGGAAGAGGTTACGGGCAAAACTAAGGAGATTACGGTTTTCGACTTGACATCGGCCCTTGTGGAGCGGAATCTGCCGCAGACTCTGGTAATACTCAAAGACCTCCTGGAACAGGGTGTCCATCATCTGGTTATTATGAAAATGCTGACAAGAGAGGTGAGGCTTCTCCTTTATGCCGTGCTTCTTTTAATGTCGGGAAAGCTGGCCTCCTATACTTCGCATATGGATTTCAGCCGGTTTCAAGCAAGCGTCTACCCGGACATAAAAGCTTTGGCCGGCAAGGAGAAAGATGGATTGGGATCCCTGGCCGGTCAACATCCCTACGTCATGTATAAACTACTCAAAAGTTCGGAAAAATTCTCTTATAATGCCCTAATCGGGCATATGGAATATCTTGCGGAAATGGACTTGTCCTTACGATCCACGGGGAAAGACCCGAAACTTATGCTGGAGCGTTTTTTAATGGAAGTTTGTCTGAATTAGCCGATCCTTGAAAGAGGGAACAGGTGGGACTCATCATCTCTCATTGTGCTGTAATTGTATAATTATTATAAGTATTTATAAACATGAAGGAGTGAAAAGATGGAAATCAAAAAGATATGTGTTTTGGGGGCTGGTTTGATGGGCAACGGTATTGCCCAGGTCTGTGCGCAGGCCGGTTTTCAGGTGGCAATGCGCGATATAGAGCAAAGATTTATCGATGGAGGCATGAACAACATCAGAAAAAATATTGGTCGCGACGTTGAAAAGGGGAGAAAAACCCAGGAAGACGCGGACGCTATCCTGGCCCGGATAAAACCGACTCTCGATCTTAAAGAGGCTGCCGGCGATGCCGATGCGGTGGTGGAAGTGATCGTGGAAGTGATGGATATAAAGAAAAAAGTATACGCAGAGCTGGAACAGATCGTGCCTTCTCATTGCCTTTTTTTCACCAATACGTCGGGACTCAGTATTACTGAAATGGCGGCGATCACGAAAAGGCCGGAACGCTTTATCGGCACCCATTTTTTTAATCCTGTGCCGGTGATGCGGCTTCTTGAGATTATCAAGGGAAACGAGACATCGGAAGAAACCCTGGAAATAGCCAAAGCATGGGGGAAAAAGCTGGGCAAGGAAGTTATAGTGGTGAATGAAGCGCCGGCTTTTGCGGTAAACAGGATTCTTTGTACGATGTTAAATGAGGCCTATTATACCCTGGGAGAAGGTGTAGCCAGTGCGGAAGACATAGATAAGGGCATGGTATTGGGCTGCAATCATCCCATCGGCCCTCTTGCCTTGGCCGACCTGGTCGGAAACGACACCCTCCTGCATATCATGGAAGGAATGCACAGGGAACTGGGAGACAAATATCGGCCCGCTCCATTGTTGCGGAAATTAGTGAGGGCGGGACGTCTGGGCCGCAAATCCGGTAAGGGAGTTTATGATTACAGCAAGGCCTGAGATTCATGGCAAATGTAATTACTGTTGTCAAGACGGGCCAAGAATTGTCTTCATTTTTGAAATTGTATTTTCGTAATCGCCAGCCCCGAAAATTGCCTGTCCGGCAACGATAATGTCCGCGCCGGCTTCGGAAGCGTACGAAATGTTTTCCATGGTTATCCCTCCATCCACCTCAATCAAGACATCCGGCGCAATCGCTTCGATAAGTTCTCTGGCCTTCCTGATCTTGGGAATAAGACCGGTAATGAACTTTTGCCCTCCGAAACCCGGATTTACCGTCATTATGAGAAGGAGATCGACGTAGGGAAGAATCGGCTCAACCTGCACGAGGGGCGTGGCCGGGTTCAGAGACACACCGGCCTTGACACCCAGTTCCCTGATCAACGTTATCGTCCGGTGGAGATGATGCGTTGCCTCGACGTGCAGGGTAATCATATCGCTTCCCGCCTTGGCAAATGCTTCAATGAAGTGCCCCGGATTCTCAATCATCAGGTGCACATCGAAGGGGAGGCGGGTAGTCTTGCGCAAAGAGGCGATTACTCCCGGGCCTATTGTGATGTTGGGGACAAAGTGACCGTCCATGACATCTATATGGATCATATCAGCGCCCGCTTTTTCCACGGCGGCTATTTCCTCGGCAAGTCTGCTGAAATCGGCGGAAAGAATGGAGGGGGCAATTTTTTTCATGACCTTCCTTTCACTCGAAAATGCACATCTAAGTATTTGATTTCCTTATATCCACCTAGGTAGCCATTTTCATCCTTCTTTGTGACGGGTACCGTCATGAGTGTTTCACCTTCTCTTCTAAGGCCTTCAGGATCCTCTCCGGGGTTATGGGAAGTTCCTTTATCCTCACGCCGATGGCATCATAAACTGCATTGGCTATGGCTGCCGGGGTGGGTACCTGCATCCCTTCACCGGCTTCTTTTGGAGCAAAGGAATCATCCGGATTCTCTGATTCGACTATGATCGTTTTGATATCAGCTGTTTCCATAGAGGTAGGAAGGCCATAGGTCAGGAAAGAGGGATTGAGGACACGGCCTTCTTCCACGATTACATCTTCAGTAAGGACCTGCCCCTGACCCATGGATATGGAACCCTCGGTCTGACCTTCTACGGCCATGGGGTTTATAGCCAAGCCGACATCATGGCCAACAGTCATCCTGAGCAATTTCACCTTGCCCGTCTCTTTATCCACCTCCACCTCGGCAATCTGGGTGCCAAAACTATAATCCGGGGACAGGTTGCCTTCCCCGGTCTCAAAGTTTACCAGGTTAATATCCGGCCTGTAATAGCCCCTCCCAAGGATCGGGTTCCCTTCTTTGCTCATGTAGCTCGCCAGGACTGCATCCTTGAAAGACATCCCCTTTTCAGGGTTCCCTTTGACATAAATTCTTCTATCTCTTGCCTCCAAATCCTCCGGATTAGCCTCAAGAGCTTGGGAAACCACCTCAAATAGCTGGCGCTTGGCATCTGAAGCAGCCGCCTTTACCGCCTTTCCCGCCCACAGGGTGCCCCTGCTGGAAAAGCTTCCGGCATGGGGCGGGGCGATCTCGGTATCCCCTGAGATTATCCGGATGTCCTCTAAGGCTATGCCCATCTCATCAGCCGCAATCTGGGACATTACTGTATCCGACCCTTGCCCGATCTCAGGAATTCCGGCAAGCAAGGTAACACCTCCATCCTCATGGACTTTAACAAAAGCCCCCGAGGAGGTATGAGGGGGGATCAACCTGCCAGAGATAAAAGTACCACTACACATCCCTATGCCACGATTGCCAGACATCTTTCCCCGCTTCTCCTTCCATCTTGACATCTCACAGGACTTCTCGATGGTTTCCGTAAGGCCGCATCCCTTTATCTTAAACCTGTTGGGGGTAACATCACCGCTTCTTACCGCATTCTTCAACCTTATCTCCATCGGGTCCATCCACAGCTCCTCGGCTATCATATCAAGCTGCGAGTCAAAGGCGAAACGGGGCTGGACTGCCCCATGACCCCGCTGGGGACCACGGATGGGTTTGTTGGTGTACATCCGATAACCTTCATAACTTACATTGGCAAGCCTGTACACCGTAACCAGAAAGGCGCCGGCAAGATACATGGCAGACGGGCCAGTTGCAGCATAGGCCCCTCCATCGGCAACGATTTTGCAATGAGTGGCCATAAGGGTGCCGTCTTTTTTAACCCCGGTCTTCAGGTGTAAAACCATGGGATGCCTATGCAGGGTGGAGGCGAATACCTCTTCGCGAGTATAGGCGATCTTTACGGGGCAGCCAGTTACCTTAGAGAGTAAGGCCGCCTGAAAGTCGGGTTCACAGAACACCGCCTTCCCACCAAAACCGCCGCCTACATGGGTATAGAGGACTCTTATTTTACTTTCGCGGATGCCCAATGTCCTGGCTAATTGCAGGCGACGCACATATGGGGCTTGGTTTGAAGACCAAACGGTCAATTTTCCCGATGAATCAAAGCTTGCTAAAGCAGCATGCGGTTCCATCGGACAGTGTGCGGTCGGTGCGGTCTCGAATCTATCCTCCCGAATGAGATAGGCTTCCTTAAACCCTTTTTCCACATCACCATAATTCCATGAAATCCGGTTGCACATATTACCTCTGTCATGGATTTTTGGGGCATCAGGTTTCATGGCCTCTAAGGGGTCAAATACTGAAGGCAGTTCCTCATATTCTACATCTATCAAGTCTAAAGCCTCCTCTGCTATATCCTCATCTATGGCAGCCACTGCTGCCACCTCATCCCCGACATAGCGCACCTTGTCCATGGCCAGAGGGTTCTTATCTGCCGGACACTGGGGGACATCTATGAGCCCATACTTGATCCCCGGGGTATCCTTTCCCGTTATCACCGCCTTCACTCCCAAAAGACTCCTTGCCCTGCTGGTATCGATATTGAGGATTCTGGCATGGGGATAAGGACTTCTTAATATCTTTCCATAGAGTATCCTTGGCAATACCATATCTGCAGTGAACTTCGCTTCACCAGTGGCCTTGATGACCGCATCCACCCTGGGAAGGCTTTTACCTATTACTGAGTATTTCTCCATTTTGACCTCAACCTATTGATAATTTTGGAGCGGGCGACCGGGATCGAACCGGCGACGTCCAGCTTGGGAAGCAACGTCCCCGCTAAATTAATGTAAATATGTCAATGATTTCAACGGTCAGTTGTGCGAGGTGTGCCGTTTTTTTAGATGGTTTTTAGGTGAATCGGCACACAATTTATTAGCAATTTGACGCCACTCATCTGCAATCGCATTTATTCCTGCCGCTACCATATTCAATAAGGCTTTAGAATTTCAATGTCTTTCATTGGATAATGTTTGATATTCCGGGTAACCAGTTTCATGCCCATTTCTCTCGCCGTGGCACCCATGACGGCGTCACCGATACTCAGCGCATTGCTCTTGCGGAATTTCATCAGGTATTCGCCCGCCCGGTCGGCAATGGCCAGATCGACGTCAACAGGAGTCAACAACTCAAATAGACTTTGGATCGTTTCCCCTTCGCCTTTTCTGGCCCCGGAAAGGATTTCAATCCGGCTGATAACGGAGATAAAGAGAGAAGACCCGCCGTCAATTTCCTGCGAGATGTAGTCAAGGGCGCTTTGCTCTTTTAGCAAGTGGTCTATCAAGATATCGCTGTCGATAAGCAGTGTCTGGGGCATCAGTTTTTAATCCTCTCCAGTCGTGCATCCCATTCACTGCGCAATTTGGTTACATATTCTGTGCTGTTTTTGATGTCTTCTCTATCCGCCCATAATCCAAAGCTCTTTTTCAGAATCCTTTTCTTGGGCAAGGTGGGCGCTTTCTTGGGACGCGAGAGCATTTCCTGAATGAATCGCTGCTGAGAAGATGTCATACCCTCGATCTTTTTTAAGACATCGAGAAATTTTTCTCCTTGGATTGCCTCAGCTTTTTGCATAATGAACCTCTTAATTACTAAATTTAAGGCGATTATGATTTAAGGCAGATTTTATGTCAATAAAAAAAGCGGGCAATCATTTCCTGAATGAATAGCTGCTGAGGAGATGTCATGCCCTCGAACTTTTTAAGACATCGAGAAATTTTTCTCCTTGGATTGCTGCAGCTTTTTGCATAACGAACCTCGAAGCAACGCCTCATTATCCATTGTAAAATCAGGTAAATGATGGTATCCATTTCACCGTTTGACTGTCCCGGCGCGAAAACGTCCACTACCCAACCGACCCCCTGATCGGCAGCTTGCATCCCCGGCCATATTCCTTGGAGGGCGCCTTCCGCATGCGCATTGATTTCCTTGAGGTCTTAGGGCTGGACACGAACGTCATCGCGATCCTGATCTTAGCGAGCAGTGGACATTTTTTAGTGCATAATTCGCTTGATAAATTTATATTATGATGTATTTATAAGGTGTTAGTAAATAATTTGGCTGGACATTACTGTGGACATTTCTGAAAACAAAATGTTATTCGGCAACATCAAGGAACGCGTAAAAAATGAGATTAGCCGATATCCGACCACAAGCGTCGCTGTATCGCCCAGATCAAGAAGGGCATTGCAGGAAAAATCATTGCCGAGACAGGGGAACTGGAAACCCTAATCTTCACCAGGGCATAGGTAGGATATATGCTGAATGTGAGGAAGGAGGAAGTTTTAATTCTTCCTCCACATTAAAAGAGAAGGTTTGATTAGATGTCCCTTTTTTTTGCGGACTTTAATTATGATAGTGACTTGACGATTCGATTTGTTCTGATTCAGGAGGACAATAATACAATGCCCCAGATATTCGACAACATTGAAAAACATCTCTTGTCCGCCCTTTCGGAAGCGATGGGCTTGTCGGAACGGGCGGATTTCAGCGTTGGTTATTTCAATCTGCGCGGCTGGCGAAAAGTTGATTCACTGGTCGAGAAATGGACAGGAGGGGACGGCCACTGTTGCAGACTTCTTGTAGGGATGCAGCAAATGCCTCAGGAACAACTGCGATCAGCCATGAGCCTGATCAAGGGAGAAGATCAGATAGATCAGGCAACGGCCATCGCCTTGAAGCGTAAGCTTGCTCAGGATTTTCGCGACCAACTAACCATAGGGATTCCAACGAACGATGATGAAGAGGGACTTCGTCGCCTTGCGGCACAAATCACATCGCAGAAGCTGGTCGTAAAGCTATTCCTTCGCCATCCGCTGCATGCGAAACTCTACCTGTGTTTCCGGCAAGATCCCCTCAATCCTAAGATCGGTTATTTAGGTAGCAGCAATCAAACAGGAGTTTAAGAGTAATTGCGTCATCTTGCCAAAATAATATGCAATATCAGGTAGTTGTACCGTCCAGAATGTAAGACCCTACTATATTACCCTATAAAACAACAAACTAACATGCAAATATAATGAGTTGTATTATTTTTCTTGACTTTGTAAGACCCTACTGGCATAATCGCATCATGCCACACTTTCACAAGAAAATGAAAAAGGGAAGACCCTGCTACTACATACGGGAGATAGCCCGCGTTAATGGCAAGCCCACCGTGGTAAGTCAGGTTTACCTGGGGTCGCTGGAACGCATGCTCGAAATGGCATCGAGCAAAAAGGAAGGGTACTCAAAGATTCAGGCCCAGGAATTCGGTGCCCTTTGGCTTGCGCATCATATCGACCGAGATATAGACTTGGTGCGCCTGATTGATGCGGTGGTTCCGAAGGGCAAGGGTGAAACCGGCCCTTCGGTGGGAGAATATTTCCTCTTTGCCGTTTTCAACAGGATGATAGATTCTTGCTCAAAGCGGGCTTTGCCCGGCTGGTTCAGGGATACGGCTATCCAGCAGATAAGGCCGGTTGAAGTGGAGGAGCTGAGTTCGCAGAGATACTGGGATAAATGGGACCGGGTGGCGGAGAAGGATGTTGCCGAGATAGCCCGCCGGTTTTTCCGGAAGCTGGCCGATCTGGAGCCACCATCATCGGATTCTTTTCTTTTCGATACCACCAATTATTTTACCTTTATGGCGAGCGACACGGAATCCGAGTTGTGCCAAAGGGGCAACAACAAAGAGGGGCGTCATTGGCTCAGGCAGGTGGGGGTTGCGCTATTGGTTTCCCGCGATAATCAGCTCCCTTTCTTTTATCAAGAATACGAGGGGAACCGTCACGACTCAAAGCTTTTCAATAGCCTTATTGATAATGTTATGGAAAGCATGAAGAGCTTTGCCGGGAAGCCCGGAAGGCTGACCATTGTTTTTGACAAGGGGATGAACTCGGAGGATAACATTGCCGCGATAGATGTGTGTGAGGATATCAACTTTATCACCTGTTATTCGTCGTATTTTGCCCCGGAACTGATCCATGTAAAGGCGTCCAAGTTCACTATTGTCGATACGGCAAAGAATCAGGAATTGCAGAGGACCGGAAAGGTACAGGACCTGTTGTCAGCTTGGCGGACCACCAGAGAATACTGGGGTAAAGAGCGCGCGGTTGTGGTGACGTATAACCCAAGGACCGCCCGCAAGCAGCGTTACGATTTTGAAAAAAGACTCTTCCGACTGGAAGAGACGCTCTACTCCATGAGAGATAAGGTAAGAAAAGAGCATTATCAGTGGAAAGACCCAAAGAAGGTGGAAGCTCGCTATAGGAAATGCTGTGAAGAGTTGCATCTGCCGAAAGACCTCTATGATCTGACTCTGGAGGTGGGAAAAGGTCGGTTGTCCATGCGCTTTCGGAAGAACTATTACCGGATCGGGAGATACTGCGACAAGTTCGGCAAGAACATCATCGTAACCGACAATATGGACTGGGAAACCGAGCAGATCGTACAGGCAAGCTTGGACCGGTATATGGTAGAAAAATTATTCCGCAACAGCAAGGATGATGATCTGGTGGGAATGATGCCGGTGAGACACTGGACGGACAGCAAGATCAGATGTCACATCCTGACCTGCATCATTACGCTTTCTTACCTGCGGCTCGTGGAGATCATGCTGAAACGGGCAGGCTGCCCGATGTCCGCCGCCACGGCGATGGAGAACATGCACCGCCTGCATTCCTGTCTATTGTGGGGCGTCGGCAAAGGTAAGCCGACCAGAATGATTGAAGAGCCAACGGAGATTCAAACCCGAATTCTCAAGGCGTTCGGTCACGCTGTGACAATGGGTAGGGTCTTACAAAAAACTGGATACTAATCTCTTGTTATTGCACGTATTTAGCCCCTTTTTTACAGCGTTGCTCTTAAACTCCTGT
>DATESZ010000123.1:0-4522 GCA_035283845.1 Syntrophales bacterium
GTCGCGGGTAATGACGTCCTGCGGCGGCACATCCATAGTGATCGTCCGCATATCCACGCGCACCATTCTGTCCACAACGGGGATAAGAATAATAAGGCCGGGACCTTTGGCGCCGATGACCCTGCCCAGGCGAAATATAACCCCTCTTTCGTACTCATTCATGATTTTGATGGCCGCTGAAAGAAACATGACAGCCACGACAATGACAACCAACAATGGGAACATACTTTCTGCAAACATAATTCCTCCCTTTTTTAAGTTTCTTCAATTTTAAGTTTTAGTCCCTCGACCTTTACTACCTTAATCTTTTTCCCTTTTTCAATCTTTTTATCGCTGAAGGCATGCCAGTGTTCTCCCTTAATAAAAACCCGGCCGTCATCATGGACATCCGTCATAGCTTCTCCCTCCTCGCCCGCCATTCCCTCGCTGCCTGTATACTGGATCTGCATCTGGGCCTTCACTACCAGAGCGATGACGGCTGCAAAGAAAAGTGAAATTATTGCTACGGACGGTATCAATACCTTAAAGGAAACCCGGAGCGCCGGATCGGGCGAATTAAAGAGCATCAGGGAACCCAAAAACAGAGAAATGATTCCCCCTACCGTCAGAAGTCCGTGACTTATTACCTTTATCTCGGCGATAAACAGGAGCACTCCGAACAGGATCAGCAGAACTCCGGCAAAATTGACGGGCAGGGTCTGCATGGCAAAGAAGGCCAGAATAAGGGAAATGCCGCCGATGACACCGGGAAGAATGGCGCCGGGATTGGTAAACTCGAAATAGATGCCGGCAAGCCCAACCAGCATGAGGATGTAGGCGATATTGGGGTCGCTTAACGTAGCCAGTATCCTTTGGCGCAGGCCCATTGTTTTTTCATTTATGATTGCGTTTTTTGTCTTCAGAACCAATTTCACTTTACCGGAAGAAAGCAGTACAGTTTTATTATCCATCTGTTCCAGCAGGTTTTTAACGTCGGTGGCCACAAAGTCTATGACCCTGCTCCGGAGGGCGTCTTCCGCTGTGATGGATTCGCTCTTTCGCACCGCCCTTTCCACCCAGTCGGCATTCCGCCCCCTTTGCGCAGCGATCCCCCTCACATAAGCCGCGGCATCGTTTTCCACTTTTTTGGCCATCGTCTTGTCCATGCCCCCACCGATGCCAATGGCCACGGGATGGGCAGCCCCGATATTGGTGCCCGGCGCCATAGCGGCAATGTGGGCTGAGACCGCAATTATCACACCGGCCGATGCGGCCCTGGCGCCAGAGGGATAAACATAGACGATGACGGGAAGAGGGGCGTTCAGGATGCTTTTGGCAATATCCCGCATGGCAAGATCAAGCCCTCCCGGCGTATCAAGAAGGATGATAAGCCCGTCGGCGCCTCCCTTCGCAGACAATTCGATATTTTCCAGTATGTACTTGGCGATGGGCGGCGTAATGGCCGAATTTACGGTGATGACGTCAAAGGAAGGCCTGTTATCTCCGGCAAACGAGGCCCCGGCAAAGATAAATACGGCCGCAATAAATATAGCCGTCAGGATATTTCTTTTATCATTCATAATTTTATCGGCTTTCCCTTTTTTAGTTCCCTCATAATCATCTGTACATCTTCCCATACCAGCTTTTTTGCCGCCTGGTTTCTCAACAGATAGGCGGGGTGGAAAGTGGGCATCACCTTTATGCCTTCATAGCTGTGAAACCTGCCGCGCAGGGTGGTTATGGGAGCGTCATTTTTAAGCAGCGTCCTGGCCGCGAAGCTACCCAAAGCGCAGATCACCTTCGGCGCAATTGCCTGAAGCTGCCTGATTAGAAAAGGCCCGCAGGCCGCAATTTCCGCCGGTTCGGGATTGCGGTTGCCGGGAGGCCGGCATTTCAGAATATTGCATATATAGACGCTCTCGCGCTTCAGTCCCATGGCTTCAATGATTTTTGTAAGAAGCTGGCCGGCTTTGCCCACGAAAGGCCTGCCCTGCCGGTCCTCGTCGCCCCCCGGCGCCTCACCGACAAAGACCAGCTCCGCTTCCGGATTCCCTTCACCGAAGACCAGATTCGTTCTTATGGAACCGAGGAGGCAGCGCCGGCAGTCGCCTAATTCGCTCCGCACCTCATCGAGGCTCAGAATGATCCCGGCGTGATTTTCCGGCTTCGGAGGGATCGCCGCTTCATCTTCTATCAGAGATGCCTGCGGTTTATTACCCCGATATAAAAAAGGCAACGGCCTACCCTGTTCACGGCTCCACAATATGTGGCCTTTCAGGGAATCCAGGATCATCCCCAGTTCATATCTCATTTCTTCTTCAGTTGCCATGATGACTGATTATCTTGTCGAGAATCCTGTCCGCCACTTCCAGCTTATCCATTTGCGGCAGTTCCTCTATTTTACCGTCTCTACCGATAATGACAACAACATTTGTGTCCGACTGAAATCCGGCGCCTTCTCCAATAATAGAATTGGCCACGATGTAATCCATATTTTTCTTCACCAGTTTGGCCCTGGCATTTTCGATAAGGTTCTCCGATTCCATGGCAAAACCGATCAAAAGTCGTTCCCCCTTCAGGGAACCAATCTCGGCAATAATATCGGGATTTCTCACCAGAGAAAGGGAAATGCCGTCCTTCCCCTTCTTTATCTTGGCCTCCGAGCGCACGGCCGGGCGAAAATCAGCCACAGCCGCCGCCTTTACGATTGCCGTTGACGCCTGATAATTGGCCATCACCGCATCTTTCATCTCGCGGGCGGTTTCTATGCCGATGTACCGCACTCCCCGCGGAACGGATAGCAGGGAGGGGCCGCTTACCAGCGTTACCTCCGCCCCCCTTCTTTTCGCCATGATCGCCAAGGCATATCCCATCTTGCCGGAAGAATAATTGGTTATAAATCGCACCGGATCGAGGGGCTCCCTTGTAGGGCCGGCGGTAACAAGTATCTTCTCACCCCTTAAATCCTTTTTTCTCAGGATAGTTTCCACCTCTTCCAAGATTTCCGCTATATCGGGCAGACGGCCGGCGCCTTCGGTTTTGCAGGCTAATTCACCATATTCAGGATCTAAGAGAAAATACCCCCGCGCCGTTAGTTTTGCCATGTTTTCTCTCACAATGGCATTGCCCAGCATATTGACGTTCATGGCCGGACAGATAAGCACCGGAACTTTAGCGGCCATTGCCGCGGTTGTCAAAAGATCATCGGCAATACCGGAGGCGATCTTACCGATAATATTTGCGGTAGCGGGCGCTATTATGAAAATATCGGCAGTATCGGAAAGGGAAATATGGTCAATATCAAAACGGTCCGGCGCTGCATACATATCGTTGAAAACAGGACTCCCCGATAGAGTCTGCATGGTGAGGGGCGTGATAAATTCCATGGCATTCCTGGTCATTACCACCTTCACCTGGGCGCCCTTCTTTACAAAAGCCCTTGTAAGCTCGGCCGCTTTATAGGCTGCAATGCCGCCCGTTACGCCCAGGACAATTTTTTTGCCCGTCAACATCCTTCCCCTTCTCCCTGAAATTAACTATCATGTATTGGAAACTCAGCAAAAAACCGCTCTTTCGCAGAAACATAACAATAATAAAAAACAATATCAAGCAATTATTACCTATGGTTTATATGAAAATGCCCCCTCCCTGTATCCCTCCCCCTCGACGGGGGAGGGAGGGGTGGGGGTGATTTTCATTCTTCTTTGTGCCCGACCCGGGCATGGTGGTTATTATTTTATACCTTTTTCAAAGAGCTAAAGTGCTACCTTTTTCCCCCTACCTGTTATTATTCCTAACCTCAAAGATAAATTTTTCCATCTCCCCCCACAATTCGTCACGCCCCGCACCCGTCTTGGCAGAAAAAAGGACCGGGGTAAGAGCCGGCCGCTTGAAGGAGTCGAGAATAACCCTTCTACGCATAACCGTCTGATTTCTTGATATTTTGTCGATCTTGGTAAGCGCAAGCAGGTAAGGAATCCGGTAATAATCAAACCATCGAAGCATCTTAATATCATTTATATCCGGGTTTCTTCTTATGTCCATTATAAAGATAACCAGGCGCAGCTCCCGCCTTTCTTTAAGATAGGTCTCTACCATGGGACCCCAATTTTTTCTTACTGCCACAGGCACTTTTGCATAGCCGTATCCGGGTAAATCAACAAAGGAAAACTGATCGTTGATGTTAAAAAAATTGATAAGCTGAGTGCGTCCGGGCGAATTGCTGGTCTTGGCAAGGCCCTTTCTCTGGGACAGGACATTAATCATGGAGGACTTACCCACGTTGGATTTTCCGGCAAAGGCTATTTCCGGTAAAGTTCCCGCAGGATAGTGAGAAGGTTCAACGGCGCTTTTTACGAAATTGGCGGACAGAATTTTCATCTGAAAATCCCTTTCACCCTCCCCCTCTCCCCTTGGAGACTGTGTCGTAATAGGGGAAAGGGTCATTCCGAACGGAGGTGAGGAATCTTAATATGTTAATTTCATTAGTCATTAAGATTTCTCGCTACGCTCGAAATGACAAAAAAATGAATTATGACACAGT
>DATESZ010000124.1:0-17558 GCA_035283845.1 Syntrophales bacterium
TAATTTTCCATGTATTGTGGTTTATCCCCAATACAGATAAAGTTTTTTACCGTTTTTAAATCCGAACGAATTGAATCAATCGTATCTAAGTATTCCTGACTAACAAAAAGTACCTTGGCTTCAGAATCATTTATTTGGTAAACTAATTCCTTTTTTGCCAACCTGGAATTAAGAGGCACAATAATGCGCCCACCCTTTTCTGCTACACCATATACTTCAAAATACTGATGGCAATTTTTGGATATGATGGCTACCCTATCTCCCTTCTCTATGGCCATATCAGATATGGCGTTGTTCAGCCTGTTCACTCTTTCATTAAATTCTTTAAAAGTAATCCGTTTATCTTTATAGATAAAAACAGTTTTGTTCGGATAAAACTTGGCATTCCTTCTATAAAAATGACCTAAATCCATAATAAACCCCCATCAGAAAAGCTGTTACTCCATTGCTAATTCGTCGCTTTTTTAATGTACTTGCACATATCAGGATTAAGACGATTACTCAAGATGGATTTTGCTTTCCTGTTGACGGTGCAGAGAAAAAAACATATAATTTATATGAAAATGCCCTCTCCCTGTATCCCTCCCCCTCGACGTGGGAGGGGGGGTGGGGGTGATTTTCATCACCCGTTGTGCCCGACCCGGGCATGGGGGTTCTTTGCCGAAATGCAGGGGGTTGGTCTTGTTGACAAAAAAAAGCAAAACGCAATTTTTTTGCCATAACTGCGGTCATCAATCATGGAAGTGGCTGGGCAAGTGTCCTTCATGCAGTGAGTGGAACCAGTTTGCGGAAGAGGAGATAAGCCCATCCCCCGCTGCCGGATTAGAGACTCAATTCCACGAAGATACTATTCCCATTTGTGCGATAGCAGCAGAGGAACGGGAACGGATTACTACGGGGATTGGCGAGATGTACAGGGTGTTGGGGGGAGGCCTTGTTTCCGGCTCGGCTGTCCTTGTTGGCGGCGATCCGGGGATAGGGAAATCCACCCTGCTCCTCCAGGTTTTACATGGAATAGCGGAGCGGGGACTGAAGGCGCTCTACGTGACGGGAGAGGAATCGGCAAGACAGGTAAAGCTGAGAGGAACGAGGATAGGCGCTGTATCGGCGAATCTTTTAATCATGGTGGAAATAGCCATTGACGGCATCGTGCAGCAGATCAGGGAAATAAAGCCCCAGGTGGTGGTCATTGATTCCATCCAGACCGTATATTCGTCAACGCTTTCATCGGCACCCGGGAGTGTGGGGCAGGTAAGGGAATCATCGGGCAAATTGATTCTGCTGGCAAAAAAATTGGACATACCTTTTTTTCTCGTCGGGCACGTGACCAAGGACGGTTCCATAGCCGGTCCGAAAGTGCTGGAACACATGGTGGACACGGTGCTCTATTTTGAGGCAGATTCCGGTCACGCCTACCGCATCATCAGAGGCATTAAAAACCGGTACGGACCGGCCAATGAAATCGGTGTCTTTGAAATGAGGGACAATGGCCTCGTCGAGGTCGCCAACCCGTCAACCTTTTTTCTGTCCGAGAGACCGGAAGGCGCCGCCGGTTCCGTGGTGGCGCCCAGCATTGAGGGCACGAGACCGATACTGATTGAAATTCAGTCCCTGGTCAGCCCTACCTATTTTGGGATGCCAAGACGAACCGCTATGGGGATTGATCATAACAGAGTATCATTGCTGATTGCCGTAATGGACAAGATTTGCGGCCTCAGCCTCGGCAATCACGACGTCTTTCTGAATGTTGCGGGAGGAATCAGGGCTGATGAACCGGCCATAGACCTGGGAATCGTTGCTTCGCTGGCCTCCAGCTTTCATGGCCGCCCTGTGGACGCAAAGACGGTGGTCTTTGGCGAGGTCGGTCTCACCGGCGAAGTACGGGGAATCTCCAGGATGGGGGACAGGATCAAAGAGGCATCCCGCATGGGATTCACACGTTGTATCATTCCCAAGACAAACTATGCGATCGATACCGGACATGCAGGAGTGGAACTTTTAAAGGTAAGTAATATCCGTGAGTTACTGGCAAATATATTTTAGTCATGACGGATTCAGGTTAATAGTGTAAATTATTCTTTCTCCTGCTAAAAATTACCTCAGGGAGTGAAGATGAACGGTATCAAAAAACCGAAAGTCGTCATTGTCGGTGCGGGCTTCGGCGGGCTCTGGGCCGCCCGGACGCTGGCAAAAAACCCCGTCGATGGACTTATCGTCGATAGTAACAACTACCACACTTTCCTCGCCCTCCTTTACCAGGTGGCGGCTGCCGAACTGGAACCGAGTGATATCGCCTACCCCGTACGCAGCATTCTTTGGAGCCTCCCTAACATGGACTTTGCTTTGGCCCATGCCCGGCGGATCGACTTGCAAAGCCGCGTCATAGAGACCGACGGTGAGGCGATTTCTTATGATTACCTTATACTTGCTGCGGGAAGCATATCACATTCGTTCGGCATACCGGGTGTGGAGTCCCATGCCTATTTCCTGAAAACCCTGGAAGAGGCAACCGCTCTTAAGAACCATATCATCTGCTGCTTCGAAGGAGCTGCCCGGGAGCCGGACGAGGCCAGGCGCAGCAGCTTTCTCACCTTTGTCATCGTGGGCGGCGGCGCTACAGGAGTGGAGTACGTTGGCGCACTGAGCGAACTTATCCACGGTCCCCTTGTCCGGGACTACCGAACCATTGATTTTCGCACCGTTAGGATCATTCTGCTGGAAGCGTCGGACAGCCTGGTCGCTAATATGCCGAAGCCCGTCCGCAGCTACACGCTTGAACGGCTCAAGAAGATGGGGGTTGATGTGCGATTCGGCGCAAAGGTGATGGAAGTGACAACGGATGCGGTAGTCCTGAGCGGCTCGGATAAAATTTCTGCCCGGACCGTCGTGTGGACCGCCGGAGTACGGGGTAAAGAGATAGCCGGCCTGTCCGGTCTTCCCGTGGAGCGGGACGGACGCGTTCCCGTCTTGCCGACGCTGCAAGCGCCCGGCTACCAGGAAATATACGTGGTCGGAGATATGGCTTTCATCAGAGAGAATGGTCGCGCGCTGCCTATGGTTGCCCAGGTGGCTATCCAATCCGCCATTGCCGCCGCGCAAAACATCCTGCGACAAATCAAGGGGCAGACGCCGCGGCCTTTCCGGTACCGCAATCATGGTTCGATGATCACCATTGGCCGCAACGCCGCCGGGGTGGCCATTGGTTCACGGTCTTACACCGGTTTTTTTGCCTGGATCCTCTGGCTCGTCATTCACCTGTTCAACCTCATCGGATTCCGCAACCGGGTAATGGTTCTCATCAACTGGGCATGGGATTATCTGCTTTACGAACGGGCCGCCCGCTTCGTCTTTCCCCCGGAGATGCCACTCTTTTCCAAATCTTCCTCCTCTGCCTGCGGCTCCGGACCCAACCAGGAGCGTCATCCGCAAGTCCCGCCTTGAGGCGCTCCCTGCATATCCAAGAGACCGGCTGAGGCGACTTCCACTTCCCCCCTGCCGCGGCTTTTCAGCAGGCCTTTAAGTAAGAGGCATGACCGCGTGCATGCGGTATCATTCGCCATATGTTCGAATAGATACGGGCTGCCGGCCACACTATAAAATTGACTTGTCGGTTTCGTCAGCGAGATCTTCCAGGGCAGGCGAGATAATGACGGGGTAACTCACGCTTCCTTTCAGTTTGTGGAAATCTTTGGGCAAGCAGCCCAGTTCCTTTGCCGCATAGGCCCGTGCTTCGGAAAGTGAGGGTGAAGGGTTGATGCGCTTTCCATGTTGCATGACCTGTTTGATCAAGGCCTTTCCTTCACACGTTGTATCTTCGAGTGTCAGGATGTCTTCCCTGATATATCCATCTTCGTCATAACGCCGATATACCTGTTTTCTGCCGGGCCAGGTTGCCTTGCCTTCAGATCGTTTACGCCGGGGGCGTCCGGCGTATTCCTGGAGTTTATAGGCGCAATCAAGGTAGGGCGCATCGGCCGAGGTATCCATATTGGTGCCGATACCAAAGCCATCAATGGGTGCCTTGATAGCCATGAGTTCTTGCAGGACATATTCATCAAGATTACCACTGACAAAGATGCCAACCTCTTTTAAGTTACCGTGATCGAGGATTTGTCTCACTTTTTTTGCATGGCTTGCCAGATCTCCACTGTCGAGCCGTACTGCCTTGATTGTAATGCCCTGTTCTTTCAGGCGGGGTGCGAGTGTGACGACCTTTTCTGCAGCGGACTCTGTGTCATAGGTGTCAATGAGTAATACAACATTATCGGGTTGTGCCTGCGAGAAATGCTCAAAGGCGGACATCTCATTATCATGACTTTGAACAAACGAATGGGCCATGGTGCCATAGATCGGTATCCCGAACAGCGGTGCGGCAAGTGTCGTGGCCGTGCCTGAAAAGCCAGTAAGATAACTGGCGCGCGCAGCGAGCAAACCTGCCTCGGAACCATGGGCGCGCCGCAATCCAAAATCCACCAGCAGTTTTCCCGGCGCCATCAATACGCAACGCGCCGCCTTGGAGGCGATCAGGGTCTGGAAATGAAGGATATTGATCAGGCGCGATTCCACCAATTGCGCCTGGGGCAGCGGGGCGGTAACGCACAATATGGGTTCATCAGGGAAAAATATTGTGCCCTCCGATATTGCATGTACGTCGCCTGTGAAGCGTAATTGCCCCAGGTAATCGACGAATGGCTTGCTGAAACGGCCACACTTCTTTAACCAGTCGAGTTCTTCTTCGGTGAAGCGAAGGGTTTCCAGATAGACCAGTGCCTGTTCCAGGCCCGCAGCCATCAGGAAATTGCGGCTGCCAGGCAGACGTCGCACAAAGAATTCAAATACGGCCGTTTTCTCCATGCCTTGATAGAAATAGCCCTGCAACATGGTGAGTTGATATAGGTCAGTCAGTAATACACTGTTTGCGGGATTTATCATGAGACCGTGTTATGAGTGACGGGAATTGCCCCCAGTCTCTTCATTTCCTGTTCTGCCTTTTGACCATCGTCGGCATGGACATTGACGGCGCGAATGATGTTCCGCAGCAGGAAAACGGTATATTGGCGGCTAAGCGCGTCTTTTACAGTATTAAGTACACAGTAGTCCGTGGCCAGGCCACCGATAAACAATCTTCTGATCCCTCGTTTTCGCAATTGCTGGTCGAGCCTGGTTCCTTCAAAGCCTGAATAGGCATCTCTGTCAGCAGCCGTGGCCTTTGAAATAATTGCTGTTCCGGGCGGCAGGTTCAGCCGTGCCGCAAATTCCGCGCCCGATGTCCCGGCGACACAATGTGGCGGCCATATCCCCCCCTGTTCCCTGAATGAACAATGATCCGCCGGATGCCAGTCACGTGTGGCATAGATTGGCAATCCCTTTGCGAGAAAAGATTCCATATAGTGATTGAGTGGTGCAATAACGGCGCTTCCCTCCGGGACAGCAAGACTGCCACCGGGCAGAAAATCGTTTTGTACATCGACGATGATCAATGCATCGCCTGTTTCCAGTTTTAGTGGTTGCGTCTTTGTCGAAACCATAATCAGTGGCCGTTTTTCAACAGCCTGCTATCCTTTGATTTTTTGATAAGAATTTGCTACTTGATAGGCCAAGTATATGAAAATGACGCTTGTGTGTCAAGAAAAAATTACCACAATATAGGTATCCCAGGGATAATCCTGGTTTCGATTTTTGCCCGGTAAATAACCATCGTGAACAACTTGCGCCTGAAGATGGCTTCCAGCTTTTTCAGTTCAAAAGGACCTTCTGGAGATAGGGACGATAGAATCCGTACTGACGTTCAAACTGTTCCTCGTAGACTTGAACAAAGGTTTCAAAATGATCCCCCGCACAACGGTAATAAAACGGGAATTCTATCGACAAGATGAGGGGAATTGCCCGGGCTTCCCAAGCGTCACCGCCCTGAGTATTGCAAAAAATATTTCGTTATGATATAAGATACAGCCGCCAGCCGCTTATATCATGTGGGATAGGGAGTAGGAAACGTGTCAAAGTACACTGATGAACGTCGAAGGGCTTATCGAGAAGAAGACTGGGATGGGGTCATAAAGTATGGCGAGTTAGAATTAAGGCAAGACCCCAATGATATAAGGGTTATGAACGATCTAGTCCATGCCCATTATAACAAAAAAGACTATGATCGTGCCTTCGCTACATGCGAGTCCATCCTGAAAATTTCGCCTGTAGAGGATATCGCCGCGCAGGTTGAAAAGCTTGGCCCCCGTTACCTGAGATACTATGAAGTACTTGGTGAGCTATACTATCGACAAAACAAGCACGAGGAAGCGCTCAAAGTTTTCAACGATCTTAAGCCCCTCGGCCAATTTTTTTCCAAAAAATATAGCCTCTCGGCAGAGATTTATGTCAACAGGAATAACCTGGAAGCTGCCGCAAAAGAATACGAAGGCATGGCTGAAAACTGTCCGCGTCATGCGAGCTATGCCACCAATGCATTGTTTGAACTTGTTGACGTGGACCCTCTCAATGAGGCTATATACCGGTCATTGTTCAAGGTGTATCAGAGTTTAAAGCAACTGCATAGTATGATTTCGACCTTTGAAGCTGTGCGCAAAACAGGCAAGGCCACAGACAGATTTATATTCACGCTGGTGCATTTGTACCTCTTTACAGGGGAACAGGATAAGGCATCGTCGATCGTCAAAGAAGAGTTGGAGAGGAGACCTGATAATCCCTGTCTCCAAATTTTTCAGGCAAAAATTTTCTGGGACAAAGGGGACATTTCAAATGCTGAGGCATGCATCAAAAAAGCAATCTCATTGGACAGTCAAAACGAGGCCCGATATCGCGCCATACATGATGACTTGCTTAATAGGCAGCAAGAGGATGAACAGAAACTGAAGGAGACTGTCTCCAATAACCTAAAGAACGAGCGCTTTACTGAGGCAATTCTGGCCTGTGAACAACTTCTCAGGATGAGACCCAACAGCAGGGATTGCCAGTTGGTAATGTTCGAAGTTCTCGAGAAATCCATCGCGAACTATTTAGATGCCGGGAAAATAGATCAAGCCATTGAATTGATTGGTCGTCTGGCGAGGTTTGAAAAGGTGGATCCCAGCATTTCGAAGAGAGTGGACATTTTTAACAAACAGATATCCGACCGTCGAATTGATGTTTATGAAAACATGATCGCTTGCGGAAAGGTAGCGGGAGATGAATTAAATCGTATACGCTTGGACCTGGCCAGGGCTTATGAGGAGCAAAAGAAGGAACCCGGTAGGGCTAACTCGCTTCTGGAAGAGATCATCCAATCGGGTGGGGCCTATGAAAACGAGGCGCGATTCCGCCTTGCTTTTCACCTCCTAAGCGCGAAAAAATTGGAAGCTGCAGAGGCACATATCAAGAAACTCTCCACAACCTCCTGCTCAGGTGATTTGATGAAGTCCCGTTTTTACGATCTTGGTGTGGCGTGCCAGGAAGCAGGCCTCAAACACCAGGCCCGATCTTTGTTTGGTGAAATCCTGTCTACTGACCCAAAGTACAACGACACGGCGCAACGCATGGAGGAACTCAAAGCCCCTTCGAGTGGAAAGGAAATCCCCGAGGCGGTTATGGTCGTCGACATATGCGAATCATCCCGAATGATGGACCTTTTTGGAGACGAAGCTACCTACCAGATAAAGAATGCCCTTGAGGGAATCATGTTTCCTATCTTTAAGAGCTGTGATTCGCATTTCATGAAGAGCACTGGTGATGGTTTTTTGGTCAGCTTCCCGCACACCAGGCAAGCAGTAGATGCAGCGGTTGAGATATTACAAAGGACCCAGAATTATAACTCAAAAATAACCGATGGGCCTGAGATTCATTTGAGATTCGGGATACACTTCGGCGCCGTTCGCCTTCGCCCGGACGGAGATCGCCACGGAACCAACGTGAACATTCCCTTCAGGGTTGAAGGTCTCCAAGTGAAGGATCTTATAGAGGTGGATGAAGGTATTTCCGTACATGATTTTCCGGTTCGAGACCGTATTCTGGTCACAGAGGCTGTCGCCCATGGCATAAAAACTGATGAAAAATATGATGTACGCTACATCGGCCTATTTGAACTCAAGAACATTACGGGAATTCATAAGATCTTTCAAATTAGGACATAGCGTTTAATCCGTTTGTGACATGGTCATTATCCTGTATTGTTGACCACCAAATCATTACTTTATTGACCATAGAAAATAAATCTGCTAATTTCCATACACCGTTTTCACATATCTTTTCTTTGAGTTTAATTTTCTAAAAACTCTATTAAGGAGCTCAGCTTGTTTGACCTGCATACGCACTCCATCTTCAGCGACGGTGAACTAATCCCTTCAGAACTCGTAAGGCGCGCCAAGGTAAAAGGTTATAGAGCCATCGCAATAACGGATCATGGAGATCACTCGAACGTGGACTTTGTTATCCCCCGCATCGTGAAGATATCTGCAATATTGTCAAAAGCTTTTGACATTGCTGTCATTCCGGGAATAGAGCTGACTCATGTGCCTCCACTTTACATCGGCGAATTAGCAAAGGAAGTTAGAAGTCTTGGGGCCAGGATTGTGTTGGTTCACGGAGAAACGATATCAGAGCCTGTAGCGCCGGGCACCAACCTCGCGGCGTTGAAATCGGCAATAGATATTCTTGCTCACCCAGGCCTAATAACGGAAGAGGAAGCCATCCTGGCCTCGCAGAATAGTATATTCTTAGAAATTACCACCCGCAAGGGGCACAGTTTGACAAATGGGCACGTGTTAAAAACGGCCCGCTCTTGCGGAGCGCAACTCGTTTTAAATACGGACTCTCATGCTCCTGAAGATCTTGCATCCCGCGACCGGGCAGAAAATATAGCCCGCGGTGCCGGCATGACAGAAAACGAGTTGTCTGCGATGTTCAGAAATTCTCAAGACCTTGTTGAAAAGCTCTGCCCGTAATTATATAAGCTTTGTTCCATTTCCCCCATATTCTGCTTGACTATGCCCATATGTAGTGGTATTAAAGCCTCAAGGCCCAATATATTGTATTCATAGATAGCGGGCTGACAATCGGATAATAACTGCTCGGGGAGGTTTTGATGCACGGAAAAATCAAAAAAAGAGACGGCCGCCTGGTTAAATTCAATGCGGAAAAGATCACCAATGCTATTAACAAGGCAGGCATGGCCACTAATGAGTTTGACCTGAACATCGCAAGAAAGCTCACCATAAAAGCGCTCAACCTGGCAGAAGGACTCTTTGACAATAAAATCATGAACGTTGAGGAAATTCAGGACATTGTTGAAGAGGTGCTCCTGAACTCTCCTTACCGGCGTACGGCGAAATCATACATCATATATCGTGATCAACATGCCCGCTTGAGAGAAATTACCAACAAGATGGAAGTCGATCTGGTTGATCAATACCTGAAAAAAATAGATTGGAAAATTAACGAAAACAGTAACATGGACTATTCTCTACAGGGATTGAACAACTACATCTCATCGGAAGTCAGCAAAATTTACTGGTTGAATGAAATATATTCACCCGAAGTCAGAAAAGCACACGTGGCAGGTGATTTTCATATCCACGATCTGAGTCTCCTTTCCGTTTATTGCGTAGGATGGGACCTCTTTGACCTGCTTCAGGAAGGCTTCCGTGGCGTATCAGGCAAAGTGGAAAGCAAACCGGCAAAGCACCTTCGCAGCGCTTTAGGGCAGGTTGTCAATTTCTTTTATACCCTGCAGGGTGAGGCTGCCGGAGCCCAGGCTTTCTCCAATTTTGACACCCTCTTGGCGCCGTTCATACGCTACGACGGATTGCAATTTAATGAAATAAAACAGGCTCTTCAGGAATTTATCTTCAACATAAACGTTCCTACGCGCGTCGGATTTCAGACGCCCTTTACCAACGTAACTCTCGATGTCACTGTTCCTAAATACTATTATGACCAGCATGTAATTATCGGCGGCAAGCCGCAAAGGGAAATCTATGGAGATTTTCAGGAAGAGATGAGTCTTTTCAATAAGGCTTTTCTTCAGGTTATGGCGGAGGGGGATGCCAAGGGCAGGGTGTTTACCTTCCCGATACCTACCTATAACATAACCAAAAATTTCAACTGGAACGATCCCAACCTTTCTGATCTTTGGGAAATGACGGCAAAGTACGGCGTGCCGTATTTTTCTAATTTCATCAATTCCGATATGAACCCGGAAGACGCCAGAAGCATGTGCTGCCGGCTTCGCATAGACAACCGCGACCTGGAGATGAGGGGCGGCGGTCTTTTCGGTTCCAATCCTCTTACCGGTTCCATCGGTGTACTTACCATAAACATGCCTCGCATCGGTTATTTATCCAACAGTGAAGATGAATTTATGCAACGTCTCGACAGGTTGATGGATGCCGCCAAGGAAAGTCTCGAGACGAAAAGAAAGGTGCTGGAAAATTTTACCGACAGCGACCTTTATCCCTATACCAAATACTACCTGCGAAACGTAAAGGCGCGATTTAAGGAATACTGGAAGAACCACTTCTCTACCATTGGGCTTGTAGGGATGAATGAGGCATGTATGAATCTTCTCGGCAGGAACATTGCTTCCCCGGAAGGTCAAACCTTCACAAAAAAAGTCCTGGACCACATGAGAAATAAACTGGTTTTTTACCAGAAGGAAACAGGCAACAATTACAACCTCGAATCCACTCCGGCGGAAGGGACGTCTTATCGCCTGGCAAAGATCGACAAGGGCAAATTTCACGACATAATATGCGCCAACGAAGAGGAGTGCGAAAGTAAAAAAGCCGAACCTTTCTACACTAATTCGACGCAGTTGCCGGTAAATTTTACCGACGATGTTTTCGAGGCCCTGGACCTCCAGGATGACATCCAAGCGAGATACACCGGGGGAACAGTTTTTCACATCTACGCCGGCGAAAGAATAGAAAACTCTGATTCCGTAAAGTCGCTTATACGTATAATATGCAATAATTATCATTTGCCCTACCTGACCTTTTCGCCCACATTCAGCGTCTGTCCCTCTCACGGGTATCTAAGCGGAGAAAAAGAAACCTGCCCAACCTGTGCGCAGATTTGCGAAGTCTATTCCCGTGTGGTAGGCTATTTGCGCCCTGTGAAGCAGTGGAACAAGGGGAAGCAGGAGGAGTACCATTTACGCCAGGCATTCAATTTCTAATGACCAATGAAAATCGGAGGCTTGCAGAAAGTTTCCCTTAGGGATTATCCGGGAAAGATCAGCGCCATAGTTTTCACCCGGGGTTGTAACTTTCGTTGTCCATATTGTCACAACCCGGAATTGGTCGATCCGGGACTTTATCAGAAATGCCTTCCGGAAGAAGAGTTTTTTTCCTATCTGGAGATACGCAAAGGGAAATTAGAGGCGGTAACCATAACCGGCGGCGAGCCCACCATACAAAACGATCTAATACCCTTCATAATGCGTGTAAAGGCGATGGGGCGCCTGATTAAAATAGATACCAATGGTTCGAAGCCCGAAGTGCTGAAAGAATTGATCCGGCGCAATCTGGTGGATTACCTGGCCATGGATATCAAAGCGCCTCTTGAAAAATATGCGGCTATTGCCCGCACTCCCGTAAATGGGATAGCAATCCGTCAAAGCATCATGTTAATCATGAATTCAGGAATTGACTATGAATTCCGCACTACAGTAGTAAAATCTCAAATTAAGGAAGCAGACCTCCTGGCAATAGGAAGATTAATAAAAAATGCCTCGCTTTACTCATTGCAGCGATATGTTCCCGCCAAGCCATTGGATAAAAATTTCCTTACCGAAACTACTTTAAGCCAGGGAGAGTTTGGGAACGTAAAAAAAATCCTGGAAAAAAATATCAGAAAGGTAATAATACGTTAATTATTTGATTGATACACAAAGCGTTGTTTGAAAGTGAAAAAGCTGCGCATCCATAAAAAAAGAGACAATAATAAGGATATCTATGGAAGACAACGATAAAACCGGCTTCGTTGGCTTTACCGACAATGACCAAATCAATCTCATTTTGAACAACCTTGTTCATAGCGTTAAGAACTTTACCGAGAGCCAGTTGACCTTAATAAGGCGACTCACGCAAATCGGAGTCGCTCTGTCGGCGGAAAAAAACATAGATCGTCTCTTAGAGATGATCGTCGACGAGGCGCAAGATTTTACCTGTGCCGACGGCGGCACCCTTTATATAATGTCCGATGATGAATCTGCTCTGCACTTTGCCATCGTTCAGAACAAAACATTGAAGACTCACATGGGGGGAACGGGCGGGAAAATCACCTGGCCTTCGGTTATGCTCAAAAATCCTGATGGCAGCCCAAACTTTGCCAATGTTTCCGCCTACGCAGCCATTTCCGGAGAGGTAGTCAATATTCCAGACGTTTACGATGCCGAAGGATTTAACTTCCAAGGTACCCGCAAATTTGACGCCGAGACGGGGTATCGTTCCAAATCAATGCTTGTGGTACCCATGAAGAACCACGAAAACGATATTATCGGCGTTCTGCAGTTGCTTAATGCCAAGGAGCCTTTGACAGGCAAAGTCATCAACTTTTCCAATGAATGTCAGCAGATGACCGAGTCTTTAGCTTCACAGGCCGCAGTCGCTCTCTCCAACACCCTTCTCATACATGACCTCGAAAACCTATTGGAATCCTTTATATCCTCCATCGCTTCGGCAATTGATGAAAAGTCCCCATACACGGGCGGTCATGTAAAGAGGGTAGCTCAACTTACCATGGCCATTGCCGAAAAAATCAACAATATGACGGAAGGCCAATATGCGAATGTTAATTTTGATGAAAAACTCATGAAGGAGCTCTGGACTGCCGCCTGGCTGCACGATATAGGAAAAGTAACGACGCCTGAATATGTTATTGACAAAGCAACCAAGCTGGAAACTATTTACGACAGGATAGAAACATTATTGGCGCGCTTTGAGGTAGTCAGGCGGGATCATGAACTAAAGACCATGAACAATAGACTGACACATTCTGGTTCAATAGTCGACGGGAATAAGTCCCTTGACGGCGCGCCGGAATCAAAAACCGTTGAGAAGGATGATGAATTCTTAATCAAACTTGAAGATGATAAACGTTTTCTGATCAGCGCCAACAGGGGCGGCGAATTCATGGCCGATGAAATGGTAGAAAGAATAAAAGAAATAGCAAAAAGGACCTGGATATATGATGGGAAGCAATATCCTTTGCTCACGGAAAATGAGGTTTACAATTTAACTATTCGTCGGGGCACCCTGACAAACGAAGAAAGGGAAATCATCAACAACCATGTAAAAGTAACCCATAAGATGCTATCACAATTGCCCTTTCCTAAGAAATTGAGACATGTCCCTGCATATGCAGCCACCCATCACGAAAATATTGACGGCACCGGCTACCCTTTTGGATTGAAGGGGAGTGAGCTCTCTTTGCAATCGCGCATCCTGGCTCTCGCCGACATATTTGAAGCATTGACAGCCAAAGACCGTCCCTATAAGAAGGGAAAGACTCTTGCCGAAGCGCTGAACATCATGTCATTCATGGTAAAAGACGGGCATATAGACAAGGACCTTTTCGATCTGTTTATCAGAGAAAAAATTTATCTTGATTACGCAAAAAAGGAACTATCGCCGCAACAGATTGATAAACTCGACTTTTCTTGATTTGCCTGCCTCTTCATTCTCTGTCTTCCGGGTCTTTATCTGACTTTCTATGTCTTTGGCCTGGGAACTGCCCGGGGGGAAATACTTCAGGGCTTCCCTAAAGTGGAACAAGGCACTTGACCGCTTGTTTAGTTTCTTAAAATAAATCCCAAAATGGTAATGTGATTCCCCCAATTTATCGGTTTTACCGTAAGCGGAGGCCAAACCGTAGTGTACATCCACATCGTCTGGGTTTTTTTTCTCCAAATCTTTATAAATTTCGAGGGCCGCCCGGTAATTCCCCTGCGCCTCATATGCCTTGCCCAAATAGAAAGCGGCCGTCGCATTACTCTCTTCAATTTCTGCAGCTTTACCAAGATAAATGATAGCTTCGGCAGGACGGCCGTTTTTAAAATAAGCAATTCCCAGGTTCTGCAAAATTTCCATGTCGTCAGGCGCCAATTTTAATGCTCGATGAAAATTTTCCAAAGCTTGCCTGATCATGCCAAGTTTTTCTTGCGTTACGGCTAAACCGTAGAGGTAATCCACGTCTTCCCCTTTTTTTTCAAGCGCCGCCGTAAAATATTTAAGGTTCACATCGGGATTTTTTAGCTCGAACATGATAGAGATCTGAATTCTTTTCAATTGACCGATCTGACTTTTAGAACCTCCTCTTTCATATCTCGTCTGAAGCAGAGCATCAATATACCTGATCCTCTCATCGGTCCCCGGATGGGTCAGGAAATAGGAAGGTATGTTGCTGGAGTAATATTCGGTCTGCCGCATAATTCTTAAGAAATCAAGCATGGAACTCACGTCATATCCCGCTTTGGCCATATAGGACATTCCCAGTCGATCGGCCTCCTCTTCATGCTCACGACTGTACTTCAAATTTAACGTAGTAGCTGTCGCCATGGAAAAACTGGCCACTGCGGCGGTCATATCACCGCCTCCCAAAAAAGCGCCCGCAAGTAACGCCGCAAGTGTAGCAATGTTGACTTTCGTAGATTTATCAACAATATCCGCTATATGTCTGGCATTAACGTGAGCTGTTTCATGCGCAAGAACGCTGGCAAGCTCGCTTTCATTTTCGACTAAATTGATCAGCCCCAGATTGACATAGACATAACCGCCAGGCGTAGCGAAAGCATTTACGGCTGAGCTTTTTATAATGGAAAAATGATATTCAAAGGGGGATTTGGGGATCGTTGAAACAATAATCATGCCCAGTTTAGTAATATATTCTTCCACTCGCATATTGTGGTAGAGGATTTTATTTTTTTCCAGGTTTTCATAAAATTCTTTCCCCAGCTTCCTCTCATCCTCAATTGTGAAGGACGCATCAGCAAGTCCGAAATACGACAAGAGGATAATGATATTAATTATTATGAGGATAATTTTATTTTTCATAGGAAACTTAGACTCTTTCTCAACACAAAAATCCCCAAATTTAGAGGCCACTTGTATCTGTATTGCTTTTTATCCTTTTTGAGGTTGTTAAGCAAGGCATCTTTGGTTAGTGGCATGCCGCTGACTTCTGACTGGAGATTGATTTTTTTTCCAGCATACAGACCATCGAATTGAGCAGTTCAAGCAGCTCTGACTGTCCGTTCAGGAAATATGCTGCGGCCGTCTGGTCGTCATTTCCGATATGTACGCCAAGCACATCAACGCATTTCAGTTTAAAGACTTCTTCATCGGTTACATCATCTCCAAAATAAATCGCTCGCTTTAACCCGAACCTATCCATGGCGGCTACCAGGGCCTCTCCTTTGCTGAGCGATTCCATGGGAAGCAAATTGACAACATATTTGCCGCCTATCCTTTTCGGGCGGGGGGCAAGTTTTCCAACAGCCGCATCGATTAGTGAAAGGGCATTATCCTGATCGATGGCTTTGCGATAATGGATGGTAAGTGATTGCCCCTTGAATTCAATTTCTACTCCTTGTATCCCATTGAGCTGCTCATATAGCTGCTCACTCCAGGCGGTGCAGCATTGAACTAAATGATAGTTTCGCGTGTCAGAATCACCCGGCCATTCGGCGCCATGGTTGCCGATAACTAAATGCGGCTCAAATCCGAGAATTGCCAGTGCATCTTTTCTCGACCTGCCAGTGATCAAGGTAACCTTCACAAGTTTTATAAGCCGTTCCAAAGTGGTTCGGACCGGTTCGGTTATTTTGGCAGCAGAAAAATCATCAACGATAGTTGCCAGTGTGCCGTCAAGGTCGAAGGCCAACAGGGTGTCCGGCGCTACATAGCGAGCAAGAGCGGCAAGTCCTTCCGAATGCAATAAGTACGATGACATCACGACTCTTTTCCGATCCTGGTTGACAACTTCTCCCGCTGGCGGACACGAGCAGCATCCAGAAGCATTCTACCAGCCCAACGGTAGACATTGAAGTCACGCACCTGGGCCCTCATGCTGAGCATACGTTCGCGCTGCTCAAAGTCAGGCATGATAAGCGCGTGATACAGGGCCTCAGCCGTCTGTTCGATATGGTAGGGATTTACGATAAGCGCTTCGTGCAGTTCGTGCGCTGCACCTGTGAACTGGCTCAGGACAAGCACCCCCTGCTCGTCATCGCGGGAAGCCACAAACTCCTTTGCCACCAGATTCATGCCGTCGTGGAGGCTGGTCACCATGCAGACATCCGCCGCCCGGTAGTAACGGTTTACCTCTTCAGGTTCGTGGTGTTCCACCTTGAGGTGGATCGGCTGCCAGGTTGCGTTCGAGAAGCGCTGGTTGATGCGGGTGGCCAGATTACGGACATGTGCTTCGAATGCCTGGTAGTCATCAAGGACTGAGCGGGTCGGTGCGGCAATCTGGATAAAGGTAAAACGTGCAACCATCTCCGGGTGCAGTTCCAGCAGCTTTTCCACAGCCCGGAACCTCTCAAGAATTCCTTTGGTGTAGTCCTGCCGATCCACGCCGAGTCCAATTTTGTGGTCCGAGGGGATTTCGAACGTTTTACACACTTCTGCACGGCATTTTTCAATGGATGGTTGCGTTTCCTGCCAGGGCGGCGGCCACTGGATAGAGATCGGATAACTTTCTACCATGGTCAAGTTGCCCCGCCGGGAAATAGTAGAGGATTCATGTTCTATCCGTGTTTCCAGATAGCGGTCTACGGTTTCGAGAAAATTCTTGCCATGGAAGGGTGTATGGAATCCGAGAATCGTGCTGCCGAGCATTCCCTGCAGCAGCTCCTCCCTCCAGGGGCAGATGCCGAAAGATTCAGGATTGGGCCAGGGGATATGCCAGAATGTAATAATAGTTGCCTTGGGAAGCGCCTTGCGGATCATCGCGGGCAGGAGCGCAAAGTGGTAATCCTGTGCAAGCACAACGGGATTGTCACTGTCTGCCTCCTCGACCAGCGCATCGGCAAAGCGCTGGTTGATAGCCACATACTGCTGCCAATCACTGGAACGGAAAATGGGGCGAACATGGGCAATGTGACAGAGGGGCCAAAGCCCTTCGTTAGCAAAGCCGTAGTAATAACCGCTTTCTTCTTCCTTGGTGAGCCAGATGCGCCGCAACGTGTACTCGGGATGCTCTGGGGGGACCTGAATCCGGTCATGTTGATCCACGGTCTCCCGATCAGCTGTGCCGCCGCCGTGGGCAATCCATGTGCCGGAGCAGGCCCGCATGACCGGTTCCACGGCAGTCACCAGACCGCTGGCGGGCCGATGCATCTCGATCCGCGCCTCTTTTCTCATATGTATGTACGGTTCGCGATTGGAAACAACGATGATCCGTTCCCCAGTAAGCTGTTTATGAAGCAGGTTGCGAAGAAAATCGGGACTCCAGGTGATGGTGGCGTCATCGGCAAAGCGCCGCTCCGTGTCGAGTGCCCGCAAGAGTTTCCGTAGATCGCCCACGAGTGGCTGCAATTCCGAAGCGACCGCCGGCTGGGAAAATGGTTTGAG
>DATESZ010000125.1:0-5052 GCA_035283845.1 Syntrophales bacterium
CGGAAAAGGCGCCGGCCCCCCCTTCTCCGAAAAGGACATTGCTTTCCCGGTTCAATTCCCCTTTCTTCCAGAAGGCCTCCACATCCCGGCGCCGTGCGGAAACTTCCTTCCCTCTCTCGAGGAGAAGCACGGGCATCCCCCGTTCTGCAAGGGTAAGGGCTGCAAATAAACCGGCGGGACCGCATCCTACGACAACGGCCCTCCGGTTCCCCCGTACCTGAGACACGCGATGGCATGACGCCGAAGGCTCACTTTTAGCAAAGCCTTCAGAGACGGCGACAAATGTTTTTTCCTTTCCTTCCACTGCCTTTACAGTGACATCCTCATGGACAATCTCTCTCAGTTCGGTATCGTCCGGAACAACGGCTTCCACGACGTAAACGAAAAATGGCTGCCGCATCCGGCGGGCGTCGAGAGACCGCCTGATTACTTTCAGGGAAGAGACTGTCTCCTGCGGAATGGAGAGGATTCCGGCCAGTTTTGCCGAGAGTGCATCTTCGCCTTCGTCAAGAGAAACCTTAATCCCAGTGATGCTAATATTCATGGCACATTCCCTTTGTAAAATATCATACGATGTTATACATACCAAAAGACGGAAGGCTTGAAAAGTTCAAAACAATAAGACCCTCTTGCCGTTTTCGTGGGAAATCGTCGTCAAAGTACAGTTATACCCCTGAAACATGAGTTGTGAATTTTGAATATCTCCCCTGAAAAAGAAATCGCGCTACGGGAAAGGATGGAGCGGCTGGGTGTTCTGGAAAGCGACCTGAGAGAAACATTTATCAGATCATCGGGGCCGGGTGGACAGAAAGTCAACAAGACATCATCTTGCGTATTTCTCGTCCACTTGCCCACCGGGCTTTCCGTGAAGTGTCAGCAGGAGAGGTCACAGGCGCTGAACCGCTTTCTGGCCCGACGCATCCTCCTCGACCGTATAGAGAAAATTAAAACAGGGGTAGTTGCCGCGGAAAAAGCGCGGATCGAAAAGCTGAGACGGCAGAAGCAGCGGCGCTCCCGACGGGCCAAGGAAAAAATGTTGCTGAAAAAACATCTGCAGGCGGAAAAAAAGAGCGCCCGTGTGAAAGTTGATCAGTCAATGGAATAAAAAAAGGTTCATCCGGTTGGTGCGTACTTCCTGAAAGTGAGTGTTCCATAATTTTCAAGGGAATGCGCTATTTCAAAAAGTATTCATTATGAGCTGTTGCCATTTTTCCAATATTTTACCCACTTGGTTTTTGGTCTTTATTACCACAAAATACCCAATGGTCAAAGTTAAAATGATTGATTTTATGAGTAATTTCTCTTTTCATTTTTCATGGAATAAAGTAGGTTTGCACGTAAATTCGGAAAAAACCAAGTAAGTATATTAATTGTTAGCACCGGATAATGATAAATTGGGATGACATGAGTTCTCTATTTTCTTTAGCAAAAGATCGCATAAATTTCTGGTTATTACTCCCAGGATTGATCCTACTTCTAATCCTACCAGGTATGCTATTGATTGACTTTCGTGCCATTCTACCAGTTCCCATAACAGAAATGATATTAAGCCTGCACCAGCCAAACACCACCCTAACCCTAATATCGTTATTCCTTGCCATTTCAACATGTTATCTTCTGTTATTTTTATCATATACTCACAAACCAAAATTAAGGGATTATGAACTTATCACTCCTCCCGGTTTTTATAAGCACAAGAAGAATGGGAATTATTACTGCCAAAAATGCTTACTAAAAGACCATATCGCTGTGCCATTATCAGCACTAAGCACCGAAGATTTTCACTGCCGCCTATGCGACCAATCATACAAATTTGATTATGAAGTTTTGCTTTGTCATTCATATTTATCAATAGTAGCGAAAAAAAATGATCCTCTATTTAAAAACCATGAGAAAGCTGTTAATGAATACTATAATTACAAAGACAAAAAATGCTAACAATTTAATCCAGCCGAGCCCTACGGGCCGGCTGATCATGGCGTTAGGCTAAACTATTACCTTCAAAGGAGGATCGCAAAATGATCGATACATTTTCACCCGCTGACAGTGCGCTCTTGCTCATCGACCATCAACTGGGGACGATGAAGCTCATCAAGAATATCCCCGTTGATTTGGTCAAGCGAAACACGCTGGCTCTCGCTAAGACAGCCGAGATACTAAACATTCCCGTCGTCCTCACGAGTTCACAGGAACGGAACGTCCAAGGACCATTGCTGCCGGAGCTTGAACATATTCTTCCGGAGGCTTTCGCTGCCAGAATCCAGCGTGCCGGCATTGTCAACGCATGGAATGATCCGAACTTCAAGAAAGCTGTCGAAGCGACAGGTCGCAGGAATCTCATCATGGCTGGTGTTACCACCGACGTGTGCTTGGTGTTTCCGGCAATCAGTGCCTGCCGCGAGGGCTACCAAGTGCAAGCAGTTATAGATGCTTCAGGGTCGCCTTACGAACTTTCCGAAGATATGTCGCGGCGGCGCATGGAACGCGAGGGTGTGGTGCTTACTGCGACAAACACGCTCATGGCTGAACTTGCTCAGGACTGGAGTCGGCCAGAAGGCGGCCAGTTGCTTGGCATACTGTTTCAAGAAGTACTTCCGCCAATCGCCTAACGGGGCGAGCTGAGCGCGTGCCACCTAAGACGGCGGCCCTGTTGCCGTTCTTAGGCGGCTAAGCGCTCCAGCGATTGTTCGAAAGGCCACCTCCGGTGGCCTGAAGAACAGGCGCTGGCGAAGCAGCTCGCCCCGTTAGACATCAATATTTAGGTCATCCGAGAAAATGGAACGGAGGGGGATAACTGGATTGCATATATTGGTTCTCGTTCTGTTGGTTAGCCCGTTTTACCTGAACGATTTCGCAAGTATATTTATCAAAGACTGGTGCCTGTGGTTGTTTATCGACTATGTCGGCGTAAAACTCTTTCCTCTTGTGGTCACACTTTGGTTGATCAGCAACAAGAAAATGAGACCGGCAGAGTTTGGGCTCACGACCCAGAGCGTGCCGTCATTTCTCGTTGTCTTTCTGGTTGTGGCACTCGTTGGCACAGTCATAGATCAAAATGGGTATCAGTTGATAGCAAAACTTCCGGGCTACTCGTCTCTGGGCGACATGCCGGTCATTAGGAGCCTTGCCTGGAATTGGATTGACCTGACGTTGGGGCTGCTTCTGGTGGGTATAGTTGAAGAACTCGTTTTTCGCGGTTACATGTACACATTTCTCAGCAGGTACGCAGAGAACTCATTTGCCATAGTCACGATTTCTTCAGTTGCTTTCGGTCTTATCCACTGGAGCCTCGGCATGCACGCCGTCCTGATCACATCGACTGTCGGCGCAGTTTTCATGATTGCATACCTGAAAACGCGGTCCCTACCGGCCATCATGTTCGCGCATTTTGCAATCAACTTCATCGACTTTGCCGGTGTTGTTCCCAAATCGATATTCAAAGTGCTTTGAGACAGGCATGAAATATTGGATTGAGACTGTTAGTCTTGCAGCAAGAGATGCCGGTCGGCTGTATACCCCATGGGCTACAATCGATTGCCTAACCGTTCGCTCACTCCCCCGCTCCCGCTTCCGACAGCGGCCAAGCGCCAACATTAGAAGCTTTCAAACAATAATTGTTAAATTTTATCGTATTACGCCACCCAACATTAAGTAGGTGAAGTCTGTCAATGCTCAATTCAACAGATTATCAACTCGGAAGTACGCATGAACCGGATGAACCTAAAAAAGGGGGAGGAGGAACCTTTTGTTGTTGGTGTAGTTCCCGCCTCCCTGTTTTTCATGATACCGAATTGTTGAACTTTTTCGTGCAAAAATCTCTGTAAATTGTTTCTTAGAAGCCAAAAGCTTTCATCATTGGGTTTGCGTAAATAATGACCAGGGCAATAACGAGTGCGTAGATCGCCAGAGATTCGATCATAGCCAGACCCACCATCATGGTGGTAAGGATCTTCCCCTGCGCCTCGGGATTTCTGCCCACCGCGTTTACGGCGCCGTTCAATCCGTGCCCCATGCCGAGCGCAGTACAGATGGTGCCTAAGCCCATTACCAGAGCGGCACTGAATATGCTGACGGCAACCACGTAAGCCTTTGAACTGTCGCCTGATGCGGCAGCCGGCGCCGCCGCTTCCGTTGCCGCCGCCAACGAGGATGTAATGGCAATCGCGAGCGTACTGAAGGCGGCATAAGCTAATTTCTTTTTCATCTTCTTCCTCCTTTCTTCATTTTTTTTTAGCCTTTAGCGAGGTGAAAAAAAATTGTCAAGCAATATTTGTTCATGCTATAGGAGTCAGGCTAGGAAAGTAAATTCAAGAAATGCGGTATAGTATATTTTTAAGGCCTTGTGGCCATTGAGGAAAAACCATGAATGCAAAACTATTTGAAGAGGCGAGAAAAGTAATCCCCGGCGGAGTCAACAGCCCGGTTCGCGCTTTTGGGTCTGTAAACGCCACGCCGCTTTTCATCAGCAAAGCGAGGGGTGCAAAGATATACGACAGTGAAGGAAGAGAATACATAGATTACGTCCTTTCCTGGGGGCCTGCCATTCTGGGCCACTGCCACCCGGAGGTCATTGAAGCCATCGAGGCGGCGGCGCGACGGGGAACAAGCTTCGGCGCTCCCACGGAGATGGAAACCGAAATGGCGCAGATGATCGTGGATGCCTTTCCTTCCATCGAGATGGTAAGGATGGTCAGTTCCGGAACGGAAGCCGTCATGAGCGCCATCCGTCTGACAAGAGGCTGTACGGGGAGAGATAAGATCATCAAGTTTGAAGGCTGCTATCATGGTCATTCCGATTCTCTTCTGGTCAAGGCCGGCTCAGGCGTGGCTACCTTGGGCATACCAGGAAGTCCCGGTGTCCCCAGACAGTTGGCGGAACTTACCGTAACCGTTCCCTTCAACGACCTGGAGGCGGTAAAATCCATCGTGGAAAAAGAGGGAACCCAGTTCGCCTGCATCATCGTTGAGCCCGTAGCCGGCAACATGGGGCTAGTTCTTCCTCAGGAGGGATTTCTTCAGGGATTAAGGGAACTTTCGATAAAACATGGCATC
>DATESZ010000126.1:0-3767 GCA_035283845.1 Syntrophales bacterium
GAAAGCTCATGTATCGGATGGGACTTGCCGGCAATCACTGCATTGATGATGATTATATCCAGCGAGCCAAATTCTTTAACTGTAGTTTCCACCATCCTTTTCACGTCTTGTTCCTTGGTTACATCAGTGGGGATGGCAAGCACCCTTCTCCCCAGCTTTTTGATCTTCTCCATAGTTTCATCCAGAAGTTTCTCCTGACAATCAGCGCCAACCACATCCGCCCCCGCCTCGGCCATCGCTTCTGCAAAACACGCCCCCAGACCGACGCTAGCGCCGGTAACTATGGCTACCTTACCCTCCAACGTGAATAGATCAGATGCACCCATCATTATTACCTCCCTTTTTGCTAAGTTATAGAGTTCCCGGTAACTATCCGCATCCTCTGGGAAAACTGGGCAAAGGACTAAAGCGACGAACCAGAGGCTATTTAATACTCCCGCCCTGCCTCTTCCCATGGTTTACGCAATCCATAATCCTCGCTGATTACCTTGTAGCAGTTATAACCGGCCGTGGACATCCCAAACCCAAGAGGATGCCAGCCGCTTCCCGTCCCGTATAAACCTTTTACGGGCATGCGATGGTCAGAAATCTCCGGAATGGGACGGCTCCACCCTATCTGAGAAAGCATGCAATCCACCAGATTCCAAGTCCCTCTATGGGGAACCTGGGGAAGCCGGTAGGTAATGTCCCAGGGACTGTCTATATTGTAGCCGATCACATTATCCCAGGTCATATTAGAGGCATAATTGCCCCATCTTTTGATAATAAATTCGGCCAGTTTTGGCTCTGCCTTAGCCCATTCTTTTTCCGTAAACTGATCTACCGCACAGGTATATAGTTCATTGCCGAGACTGCATTTTCCCTCCGGAACATAGGTGGAATCTCCGTGGTAAACCCAGGTCATCGGCTCTCCCTCCACGATCGGCGCTCCGGGATATTCTCTCCCCAACCTCCTTCGCCAATATTCCCTGGAAGAGGCCCAGGGATCTTTGTCGCCCAGTACCACAGAAAAACACTCGCCTATATCAGGATCAAAGGCCGCCGCCTTGTACCGCGGCGGCTCATGAGCCGCCCAGTGGCACCACCAGAGACAGGGAGAAGCATCAATATAGAGGGCCTTGATTTTAGTTATAATGGAGGAGGGTAAACGGTCTGCTCCCAATAGTTTCAAGCATAAATCCTGAGGGCTCACACTGCTTACCACTACCTTGGCTTTCACCTCGGCGCCGTCCGCCAGGCGCACTCCCGTCGCTTTGTCACCTTCCACAATGATCTTGTCCACTCTCTGTTTGGTGAAAATCTTTCCTCCGTTTTCTACCACAATCTTCTGGGCGGCATGGGCTAAACTGTGGGTTCCTCCCCGAATAAAACCGGTAGCTCTGGCCCCCGCCATGATGAAAGTTAGAATAGACATACCTGTGCCTTGAATATGCCCGGGAGCTCCCCACCAGGAGTAACTTCCTTTCAAAAGGCCACTTTTTATTTCATTGCTCTCAAAAAGTTCGTCGCATACCTGCATCAGTGATTTGTCAATCCAATTAGGATCAATGCCGTGCCGGGGGCCTTCCTGTCTGATCTTTTGGAAAAATCCATCCGGCTGGTTAGCCACTGCCGGAGTCCATATCCAGCGATGAAATTCCGGGTAGAGCCATTCATCCCAGACCTTGGCAAATTTTAGCAGGGTGTCGGCATCCCGCTCAGAAAACCTTGCTACCACGGCTGCCTGTTTTTCCCAGGCAGGATCATATTTCGCGTTATGAAATAGCAAACAGGAATCATCTTCTTTGAACGTTATCCCCACCGAACACTTAGGCAACAGGAGTCTTCCCCCTTTTTGTTCAAAATCAGGGAAATCTTTCCACATCAAATCGTGGTAATAGGTAGAATGGGCGGTGGAGTGAATGTTGGAAACGAAACCGGGGGCAGCGCTTTCCTCCGAGGACCAGCCTCCCCCGGCCTCGTGTCTTGTTTCAAATACCGCGGTTTTCATGCCTCCATATTTGGTCAGATACATTGCCGTAACCAAACCTTTGTTACCGGCGCCAAGTACGATGGCATCATATTGAGCATCCGCCATTGAAATTTCCCCTTTTTAATGTAGCCAACCTCGACAACCTATTCGGCTAATAACCTCAGAAACCAACATTATTTAGCGAGGAACCATATTTGTCTCAGAAAACGTTGACCAGTTTTAGGTAAAATTCTTTATCGTGCTCTCCTCATCAAGCCCTTGATAGTGAAAACCTCTTCGTTTAACGGAAATATTTGACGCATTTGGGATTCGTCCCACTGAGTTTGTGCTATAAATAAATCCATGGATGTCAAATGCCCGCTGAGGAGGTTTATGAAGACAGCGGTATGGGGACCTCCCAGTCCTGTGATGCCACGGCCGGTATTCATGGTTATAGACTTGAACAACCGTCCATTCTGATCATAATTTTCCCCCACATTGAGGCTATATTTCCCTCCCTGGTACAAGGGCACGGCATCGATAAAAAGTACCCTCTTAGAGTATAGGTAATCGGGGTTGTTGATGCTAACCTCTACCACCCACGTGGGTCTTATCTCCCACTCACTCTGGAAACAAGGGCCATGCTTTTTAGGATCATACTTCTCGGGTTTTGATGCTATCACCGTTCTGGGAACCAGGAAGTCCCGGTGTTCCAAGACCCTGAACTTCATTATGGAATTAAGCTTCTGCCTCCATATCTCAAAATCATCTGGTGTAGCGTCGCTTCCCAGCAGGGGATCGGTAAGGTCATTTCCTGTCAAGCGGCGAATCCTCCGGATTGCGGGGATATAGGCGTAAGTGTCATCATCCTTGTTTATGTCCCAGTATCTTATCCTTAACTGTATAAAACCCTTTACCTCGTTAGGTTCTTTAATAAAAAGAGACTCTCGAGAAACGATGCCTCTGTCTGTAAACTCCGGCAAATCCCCCAAAGGAGGCATTTGCGTTCTTCCCCGATACTTGCGAAGAAAATGGGTCCATGTAAAATTCTTCTCATATTTCGTCCCACTGAATAGACCAAAATATGCGTGATACATATGAAAATCTTCAGGGCTAGTGAATTCCGGGAGCATTGGATAGGCATTCCAAATGATCTCCGCGGCGCTCTTGGGTTCAGGAAAGGGAACTCCAGCTACAAAGTCATACAATTGATTGTCAGGCCCTATATGAGCCTTCCCCGCATTCTTTCTGCTAGCCTCCAAATGACGGTCACCAAACCCGGGATAAGTGGTCTTTAAAACAGGCATGGTTACCAGCCCTTCCTTCACGCCCAGCTGGCACCAGTGCAGCTGTGAAGCTTGAAGCAGTTTCTGCAACTCGGGAAGATACTGATCCCAGTTTTCCTTGGTTATTACTACTCCGGGTTTGATGGGTCCCTCATACTTTTGATAAGTAGGAAGCTCCGCCGCCCCAAGAAAAACCGGAAATAAAACCCCCATTAAAAAAGCTGTTAAAAAATGCGCTCCTTTTAGTCTAATCATCTTCTTCCTCCTCCTTTTTTTAATGCAGCAGGCAGATAAACTGAAGGTGGAAGACTGGCAGGACACTTCAGCCTTCGGTATTCAGCCTAAACACCTGAGCAGTTACTGTTTTTTAGAACTGATACTTCAACCGAAAGTAGATCTCGTCATTATTGTTGAACTCTCCAAAGGGAAGCTCGTTCTTATCGCCGGTAAATACCAGCGCCCCTATCTCGGGCCGCCAATGGTCTCCGTATTTGAATTCCAACCGGGGCTTTATATACCAGCCTGTAGCG
>DATESZ010000127.1:0-5993 GCA_035283845.1 Syntrophales bacterium
TCCAGGGAGACTTTAATATCCGTCCGTTGAATCTGAGGTTCGACAAGGGAAAGTGTCTCACCTAAGAGTTCAGGTATGGATATGGGCTCGAAATGCGGCTCCGGCAGGCGCGTGATGCGCCTCAAATTATGAATGGTCGTATTCAATCTCTGGGTCTGCTGGACAATCAATTCCAGCTTCCGCGTCACGTCCGGCGGCCAGCCTTCTTCCCGTTCCTGAAGGAGCCTGGTCAAACCGGCAATAGAATGAATAGGCGTTCCCAGATCATGAGCCAGGGTTGCTGTCAGGTATCCCAGTGCCGTAAGCTGTTGCATCTGATTAACCTGCTTCTGCAACTGCACAACATTATATGTCGCCTCCTGCACGCGTTCCTCCTGTTGGCGGTTAAGTTCCCTGTTTCTGGCAAGTACATGTTCGATCTCATCGGCCATGTTGTTGAAGTGATCCGTAAGCTGCCCCCACTCATCTTTCCTGTGAAGGGGAATCCGTTTCTCATAGCGTCCGGCGTGAAATTCATCTATGGTTTCAATAATGATCTTGAACGGTCGGCCTATGAGCCATCCATAGCTGAACGCCATTATCAGCAAAATGACAAGCAACAGGCCGCCACTGCTTAACACCAGCAGGTGTTGCGCCCGCGACAATATCTCTTCATTGGAGCGGGAAAACACGATCGCGCACACTACAACCCGCCGCCCCGGTTTTTCGCCCCATCCGGAGGTATACAAAAGACCAAGCGCCGGGCCTTCTTCCGTCTCAAGTTTCACATGGAAGGGCTTACCCCTCACCCCCACTGATTCTACCAGTGACTCGGACCATTCATAAAAAATGCGTCCCGCGCCGGCAACATAATCAACATCATTTACCTTCGTGGAAAAAATATCTATTCTGGCAAGTCTGCCGTCGCTCTGCACGTGATCTTTAAGCGTAGCATCAAGAGGGGATAGTCCCCGAACAGTGGGAAAGTGCTGATAGTATGTATTGACCGTTCCCGCCACGTCGTAGAGCTTTTTTAGTTGCTGCTCAATAAGGATGCTGTCCAGGGCATGTATCTGAATCCACCCCCAGAGGGCCATCGTAACGGCAAGTCCGAGGATAGTTACAATCATAAGACGAAAACGCACGGTCATGGGATCAGGGATAACCTCTTACTTTTTCTTTATTATAATAGCAACTATCCTCAAAAGCACGCATATATGACGGATATTAATAAATACTCATGACCGCAGTGGGAGATGTGTAAGCACAAAAAAAGGGCACGGGAAAATCGCCCCCATGCCCCCTGGAAGTTCATAAAACGCCGAGCTATTTACCAGCCGGCTCCCGTTCCGCCTTTAGCGGCCTTTTCTTCCGGTTTTTTAACTTTTTTGACAACCTTCTGAGAAACATCCGCACTCACCCTTGCGGCCACGTTTTTATCGTCCTTCGTTATATAACTGACCTTTACCTTGTCCCCCGCCTTGATCTTAACCACGGGTTTTTCAAGAGCAAACTCCATTGTTTCCGCTTTATCCTTGACTTTCCTCTCAATCTTAAGTGTCGTGTCGGAAATTTCTATAACAACGCCCGCAGCCCGCATCCTGGTTACCCTCACTGCGGGCGCAGCCTTTGTCACCGCCGGCGCCCTATCTGCGCTCATTGCCGTGTCGGAATATAAGGCTGATGCGCAAAAAAAACCAATGCCTAAAGCTGCAGCCATCAAACGCCTCATTCTTGATACCCTCCTGATGGAAATAGATTTTCTTAACGGTGGAAGTCAGGCAAATCGGAATTTCGAATATAGGTAACAGCAATATGCATACCATTCTAAGCGCTTACCCCCTATGGTTGATTAAGGTCTTGAAAATAATTATAAAATGGTTATTTTTACTTATAAAAAGCGATGGCTGTTAGTTAAAGATGGAGAATTACTCCCCATAACATGGGGAATTTTTCATCAAAGAAAGAAAACGGCCAATTAGAATCCACTTTTTCTATTGCCAGATCAAAATTACGTGTTATAAAGAGCGGTAGATTCTAATCTGTAAAGTTCTTTAAATTCCCCTATGGTTGGAAAGTCCGTTTTACTTTTTCAAATGTGACAATTTCGAGTTAGAAAGGAGAGAAAAATGGCAGACGCAAGTTATGATGCAGTGATAGTTGGGGGCGGAAACAAGGGTCTGGTCGCGGCTATGTATTTAACTAAATATGCCGGGATGAATGTAGGGATATTTGAGGATAGGTATGAGCTTGGTGGCGGCTGGGCTTCAGAGGAGAATCCAGCGCCAGGTTTTGTTGCCAATTGCTGTTCTCAGTATCGCGGTGGCTTTTACGACCAACCCGTAATGGGTGAGGATTTCCCCGAATGGAAGGAGTATGGAGCTGAGCTGGTGCTGCCAAACGGGTTGAATATAGGCGCCATCTATGAAGAGGATCATTCCTTCAGTGGTACCTACACCCCTTTAGCTGATCCTACCGGCGAGCGCACTGCTAAAATCTATGCCAAGTACTCACAAAGGGATGGTGAAACCTTTCTAAAAATGCTTAAAAAATTCAATGAAATTATAATGCCAGCTCTGCTGGAGTGGGTGTGGAATCCACCACAGTCTCCAGGTGTGCCCAGTTCTATGGATATGTTGCTCTCTAATCCGGAAAGCGGGATTGATCCAGCGTGGATGTTTGCAACACCAGTGCAGGTATATAAGGATTTGTATGAGGCTCCGGAGAACCAATTGGCCCAGATGAGGATTATCCAGGCTTACGGTATGAATTCCATTGAGTCTGGAATGGGCATTACGGCTTTTATGATGGGCTTCCTGGGCCTGGCGATTGGCTTTATGAAGGGAGGGACCCATAATCTTGCCCACGCCTCGCAACGGGTAGTATTTGAGAATGGGGGGAAGGTTTTCGTCAATTCCCCGGTGCAGAAGGTCATGATAGAAAAAGGAAAAGCCAGGGGAATTAAGCTTGAAGACGGCACTGAGGTGGAAGCAAAAAAACTCGTTCTCACCAGTGTTGCTCCGCACCAGCTCATTGAGCTAATCGGGAAGGATTATGTTAGCGACAAGATTCGCCGCAGGGTGGAGAACCTGTCAAGAAACTTTGTTACCATAGCGTGGACAACCTGGGCTCTGCATGAGGCGCCACGATGGAAGGCCATAGACTACAACCCTGATATAGGCACTGATATAGCTCGTTCCTTCATTTGTTGTTTGGCTGACAAGAATCCAGAATCTTTGGCTCGGGAGTTAGCTGAAAGAACTTTGGGAAGGATGCCGAGTAAACTTGAAATATACGTTGGCTTTCCCACGCACTGGGATTCAACCTATGCACCTCCAGGAAAGCATACTATGCTTGAGGAGCAGTATGTCCTCGGCGCCGGCATGCTGACGGAGGATGAATGGAAGCGATGGGAGAAATTGCACGCTCAGCAGGTGCTCGACCGGCTCCATCACTTTGCTCCAAATATGACCTGGGACAATGTTATAGGTTATAATTTAGTGACCCCGTTTTATACTGCCCGGCACGGTAAGAATTTCGGTCCGGTGGGTAATTGGGCTGTTATAGACAATACAATGTCGCAGATAGGCGCCACGAGGCCAATCCCTGAGCTGGCGCGCCATAAGGTGCCTAATATAGAGAGCTTGTATTGCACCGGCTCAGGATGGCATCCCTTTGGACTTTCATGCTCTTGGCAGGGCTACAATGCTTACAAGGTTATAGCTGGTGACTTGGGCCTGAGGAAGCCATGGGAGGAAAAGGGGCGCGCCTTCTAACCCCCATGCCCTTTCGGACACAACGAACGAAGGATGAAAATGTCCGAAATATGGTAATATCATAAATCGGAAGAGACCGGAGCGTGGTGACTGTCGCCCACTTTCATATAAGATAATTAAGGAAGGAGAGAAAGAAATGAAAAAAAAATATGATGTGGTAATCATAGGAGGGGGACCCAACGGACTGACGGCGGGCGCCTATTTGGCTAAGGCTGGGTTGAAGGTTGCCGTATTAGAGAAGAGGTTTGAGGCCGGAGGAGGGCTTGCTACAGAGGAGGCGACCATACCTCGGTATAAGCACAATACTCATGCCGTCTACATGATGATGGTAGATTATGCCCCACCTTATGAGGACCTCCAGCTTGAGGCGCGCTACGACCTCAAACATATCTATCCTTCACTCCAGTTCGCCATGCCTTTCCGCGATGGGAGTTGCTTGTGCGTTTATAGTGATGTAGAAAAGACATGCAAGTCAATAGCTAAATTTTCGAAGCGAGATGCTGATAGCTATCGTGAGAACTTTCCCAATTGGCAGAGGCTGGTGGATGAATTTATTGCCCCGGCCACTTACGCCCCGCCACTCCCAACCCTTGAGCAGGTAGCAAAATTTCAAAAGAAGGACATAGGGAAGTTGATAATGGAATATTCAGAGAAGAGCCCGAAAACGATAGTTGACGAGCTTTTTGAAAACGAGCGTGTCAGGACCATGATGTTATACATTGCCTGTATGTGGGGCTTGGACCCCGAGATTGAAGGAGTGGGGTATCTGGTTCCTCTTTACTTTAATCGGGCGGCTAACTACCGGTTATGCGTTAGCGGCACGCACGTGCTTGCTCAGGGTTTGATTAAGGCGCTCTTAGAAAATAAGGGGATGGTTTTCACCAGCCAGGAGATGAAGCGGATTATGGTGAAGGATGGTAAGGCAACTGGGGTTGAGATGAAGGATGGGACTGTATTTGAGGCTGATAAGGCTGTGTTGAGCACTATCGATACCCACCAGACCTTCTTTAAGTATGTAGGTGAGGAGAATTTAAACAAGGAGTTTGTGGAAAGCCTTAAGCTGTGGAGATGGGAGAAGTGGGCTCTTATGGGGGTTCATGTGTCCCTGTATGAGCCGCCTAACTTCACCGCAGCAAGCGCCGACCCAGAGATCAACAGGGCGCTTATATACATATTGGGCTATGAAACCCCCGATGACTATATTAACCACCTGAAAACGATAGCCGAAGGCGAGATCAATGTCAGAGCCGGGCTACAGTGCAGCTTCCCCAGCAACCTTGATCCCACCCAGGCGCCTCAAGGGAGGTGCACTGGAATCCTTGCCCAGCAGGCTCCTTACAGGCTAAAGGCGGGGGCGGAGAAGTGGTTGGGCAAGAAATTTAGGGAAGAGCAGTATGAAAGATGCCTTGCTATCTTACAAAAATACGCTCCTAATATGACGGAGGAAAAGGTAAGGGCATCGTATGTCTCCACACCTCTTGATATCGAGAACAAATTCCCTGACATGGTGAAAGGAGGATATAAGCAAGGGGAGTATCATCCCCTCCAGATGGGCTATATGAGACCCAATGAATACTGTTCTGCCCACAGGTCGCCAATAAAAGGCTTATATATGGGTGGGGCGTGCACTTACCCAGGCGGGACGGTGCTCCTTGGAGGAGGATACTTAGCGGCTAACGCGGTAGCCGAGGATTTCTCGATAAAAAAATGGTGGAGGGAGCCTGAGATTTTGGCTAACGCTAAGAGAAAGGGGCTGCTATGACCTTGTATCGCAGCCCCTGACTCCGCTGATAGTTAACTGGTTTAAATAATATAGTTTTAATGATATTAAAAGGGGGGAATCATGCCTTACAAAGATTTTAGGGAATTTATTGAGGCCTTGGAGAAGAGCGGCGATTTACAACGGATAAAGAAGGAGGTGGACTGGAACCTTGAGGCGGGAGCGATAACGAGAAAGGGGTGTGAGGAGGTTGGTCCGGCAATATTGTTTGAGAAGATTAAGGATTATCCGGAAGGGTACAGGGTATTGGGCAATCCCCTGGCATCATTCAGGAGGCTTGCTATAGCCCTTGATATGCCTCCGGATTCGACATACATAGAGATTCTCAATAGATATGATGAAGGCAGGAAAAATTTAATTAAACCTATTCTTGTCAGTGATGGCCCATGCAAAGAGGAGATTCATATAGGCGATGATGTGGACTTATATAAATTTCCTGCTTTAATGGTTCATGGCGG
>DATESZ010000128.1:0-12166 GCA_035283845.1 Syntrophales bacterium
TACCGAAATAAATATCGCCGGCATCATAGACCTTCTGCAAGATCATCTGAACCGTTTTTATGTGGCGCTTATCCGTTGTCCTGATGAAATCATCGTTACTGATGGATAGTTCCGTCCAGAGACTTCGGAATTGGGCGCTGATCCGGTCGGCATACGCCTGTGGGGTTTCACCGGCCTTTCCAGACGCCTCAACAATTTTGTCGCCATGTTCATCGGTACCGGTCAGGAAGAAGGTGCGGTAACCGGACATGCGGTGATACCTGGCCAAGACATCGGCCACTATGGTTGTGTAGGCGTGACCGATGTGGGGTGAAGCATTGACGTAATATATGGGGGTGGTAATATAAAAAGCCCTGTCCATAAAAATATCTTTCCGGAAAGAAGTAGTGCCATGATGCCCTGTTAGTAATCCCTAAATATCATTTACATTCTTTATAATCTCTTTGCCGTTTTCCAGCGCCACGACAATTTCACCGTGCAGCACGTTCTGCCTGAGCACCTTGCCGCATCCCTCGGAAATATTAATCGTCTTTCCGCACTTGGGCATACCCTTTCTCATTTCAAGATAGCCCTCGTATTCAAAGGCTAAGCAACACATGAGGCGGCCACAGAGCCCGGAAATCTTCTCCGGGTTCAATGACATGCCCTGCTCCTTTGCCATCTTGATGGAAACGCGGTCAATGTTCGGCAGCGCACTGGCGCAACAAACCTCCCGGCCACAGATACCAAGGCCTTTAACCATCCTGATTTCCTGCCTGGCGCCAATTTGCCTCAATTCGATCCTCGTCTTGAATTTTTTTACCAGGTCTCTCACCAGATCCCGGAAATCAACACGATTTTCCGCTGTAAAATAAAAAATGATTTTGCTTTTATCAAAGGAATATTCCAGGCCGACCAACTTCATGGGCAGGCTTCTGGCTAATATGCGTTCCTTGCAGAACTTGCGGGCGTCGTTCTCGAGGCCTCGATTATCTTCTATAATCTGCAAATCCGCATCCGTTGCCTTACGCACTACGTCTTTAATATTTATGGGTAATTTGTAGATCGGTACGGACTCGACGTAAGTTATCACAAGGCCTACTGCCAGGCCGTCCTCCCTATTCACCACTACCCGATCGTTCTTTTGAAGAGGCAAGCCGCCGGAGCAGAATGTGCATATCTTTTCTTCCGATTTGAATTTTACTCCCACTATATTCTTCAACTGGCGCCTCTCTTTTTTTGACGCATTTAACTACCAGTTAACTCTAAACATCATTACTTCCAAAGTCAATGTCTTATCCGCGTACTGCTCGACGGCCCCTACGGCCCGATCTATACTTTTGATATTGCTGAGGATGTCCTTTGTCGATAGCCGACCGGCAAGGGACTTTATGATATCTATCCTGTCCTGATTTATGAGACTTACCGTTTCCCCTGTTTCCTTGTAGATCATGGCATCACGATAGCAGATGCGCAAAATACTTAGCCTCTCCAGCGCCTCATCCCTGTCCTGTCCGAGGCTGGCGAGACGGGACAAACGCTTCAGGGGATCCTGCATCTGCCCCGCCGTCAAAATATCCATTAATTCATTGCGCGCGCTGAGGTAGGAACCGCTCTGCATTTCCAGAGCGCGGGCGATACTCCCGCCGGAAGAGGCGGCCAGCAGACGGGCGGCCTGAGTGTCGATAGATAACCGCGTCTGTAAAAAAGAAGCCACTGTTTCTTCCACGGGAGGATTGAATCCCACTTGCCGACAACGGGAAAGGATCGTTGCCGGCAAGTGGGAAGGCCTGGCCGTAACCAGTATTAAAATATTGGCTGAAGGCGGTTCTTCTAATGTCTTCAAAAGGGCATTGGCTGCGGCTTCGTTCATCCTGTCAGCTTCGTCTATGATGCAAACCCGCCTTTTCCCCTCCCAGGGTTTAAACTTCATGCGTTCCTGAAGGTCCCGGATGGCCTGGATTTTTATATACTGGCCTTCCGCTTCAAGGGTGATAATATCAAGATGATTTTTATGATCCGCCTTCCGGCAGGCATCACAGGCATCACAGGCATCCCGGTCATTTGCCCGGCAGTTCAGGGCTTTGGCAAAGGCGATGGCAGTGGTCTTTTTACCTATTCCCTCCATGCCATAAAAAAGAAAGGCATGGGGTGCACGGTTTTGGACCATGGAACTTTGCAGATGGGCAATCTGCTTTTCGTGACCGAATATATCTCTGAAAGACATATAGCTGATGGCCTCGTTCTTTATCTTGCCAGGAGTTTTTCTAATTGCGCACATACATCTCGGTGCACAGCAACCGCTTCGCGGGAAGCATCAATGATCCGGTATCTTTCCGGTTCCGCTTCTGCAAGGGTAAGATATCCTTCCCTTATCTTCTGGTGAAACTCCCGTTCTTCCATTTCAAAACGATCTTCAAGGGCAAACCCTTTCCCCTTGATCTGTGCTATTCTGTCCATAGCCCTTCCGAGACCCGCCTCCACGGGCAAATCAAGAAGAATGGTCCGTTCCGGTTTCAGGGAGCCGGACGAAAAATCATGGAGGCCTTTAATAAAATTGATGTTCAATCCGCGTCCGAAACCCTGATAGGCCAGGGTTGCGTCAAAAAAACGGTCGCATAAAACCCACTTGCCTTGCTTTAGCGCCGGCAGGATCACATCTCTTACATGCTGAGAGCGTGCGGCAATGAAAAGGAAAAGCTCGGATTCCGGAGAGATCGGGCAGGCCCCCCTGTTTAAGAGGATTTCCCTGATTCTTTCCCCTAATGGCGTGCCGCCCGGCTCACCGGTAACGATATAAGGGGCGCCTGCCGCCTTCAGGTATGCGCCTGCCATTCTAATCTGGGTTGTTTTACCGGAGCCTTCAATTCCTTCAAAGGTTATCAGTCGCGTCATATAGATTTTCTTCGGCTTTTCGGCGTCGTCTAATATCGGTCGTTTTACGACGTTTTACGAGAGCATCGCCTTTAGATAATGTCGGAAAGGATATAAGAAGAAAAAACAGGGGGGACACCGGCCCTTTCGGGCAAATACCTCCCCCCTTTGGGTTAACGGCGAAGGACAGATTATTTTTCGTCTCCGGCTACGATTGCTTCTACCGGACATTGCTCCGCACAGGTTCCGCAATCCGTACAAAGCTTCGGATCGATAACATATTTTTCGTCTCCTTCGCTGATCGCATCCACGGGGCATTCATCCTGGCAAGAGCCGCAAGCGATGCACTCATCCGTAATTACATAGGCCATATTTTTTCCTCCTTATTTGAATTTTGACGGCTTGTTAAAATACAATCAATTTCAGACCTGCTTTATTCGTTCCATATATCTTCTATACTGAAACAACCTCTTTTACCTGCGGAACCTCTTGTTTTAAATGCTTTTCAATTCCCATCTTTAAGGTCATCTGCGACATGGGGCAGCCTCCGCAGGCGCCCAGTAACTTGACCTTTACAACACCATCTTCGCTGACGTCAACCAGTTCAACATCCCCGCCGTCAATCTGCAGTTTGGGTCTTATCTGCTCAATTGCCTTTTGCACTTCTTCTTTCATATCTCACCTCCATCTTACTGAATAAGACTTAATTTTCTCATTCCTCATCAATGCGGCATAGCGCCGACCATCTGTTTAACCACGTCCACGGCAACCGCGTTAAGCTCCGGTTTAATGAAGACATAATCAGGCGCCAGGTGATGCATCGCTTTCCATGTCAGCGCGCCTGTCTTCGCATTAATCATCTTCATTTCCAGACCCACCTTGGCCAGATTTTTGTCCGCTTCCTTCGTGTAATACCAGTAATCTACATTAACGAGCAAAAAAGCGTCAATCCCGGCCAGTTCACCTATCTTCCCGCTCAGTTCAGCGTCAGGAAAGTTTACCGCTTGTAATTTCGCAAGATAGTCCGATGTTGCCTTGCGTAAAGCTTCGTTGTCCCGAAGCAGACCATGAATTGTCTTAGCTGATAACACGCTCCTGAACCATTTTCTATCAGTCAATTCGCTGGTAATGATTTGATCAAGCGCCTCACGCACTTCTTCGCGGTCTCCCATATCCAGAGAAAGCAGCGCTATTGATTGGGGATGAAAATCCTTGGCTTCCGGGATTACCTGTGAAAAGCGAATATCTCCGCAGCCGCAAAACAGAAACAGCGCCGCCAGAGAAAAAAAACAATGTTTTGGTATTGCCAAAGTATCTCCCGTCAAATTTCTTATCAATAGGCGCGCCCGATAAAAACCAGCCACAACAAAGAAATGACACCCGCTATTATGTAGTTTGTTTCTAAAAGCCCCCATAATTCCATGCCGGAAAGCGCCGCCCTTCTATCACAAAGTTTAAAACATATCAACACATAAAATAGACAAAGAAGCAGGGCAATACTGACCGATGCAGACCATCCGGCCGGAAAGGCGAAAGCAAGCAACAAAAACAAACCCCCCCATATTATCTTCACAATCTTTTCCGACGTTTCCCGGCCCACGATTACCGGAATCGTCTCCCGGCCGACCAATCTGTCATTTTGCATATCTAAAATATCAGTCATGACTGAGCGGATAAAAACAACGGCGAAGGTAAATGAAAATGCCACAGCCATGCCGGTATTCAGATGAAAACCGGCGCCTGTCGCCGGCAGTACGGCCGTCACCATTGCCCAGGCCAGGGACATGGAAAGGTTTTTAGAACCAGGCAGCTCTCTGACGCTCCGGTAGCGCCATCCTGTCGGCAATACCGGGATATTATAAAGTACGCCCAACAAGGAAATTACCGACAGGAGAAGGAAGGATATTGACCCCTGCGCGAAGGCTAAAATCAGTGAGGAAATTAATGCGGCAATGGCCAGAAAAATAAAAAGCGGCTCGCGTTTCAGATAGATTGCTTCCCTGAACGAACCGATGATATTGATTTTATTGTCAGTGAACCTGTTTAAGACATGCATTGCATAAACGTAAAAGGAGGCCGTAAGAAAATTGTTTAATTTAAGGTCGAGATTTTGAATAAGTGCGCAGGCTAAGTAAAGACATCCGGCGCCGATAGCCGAATAGATGTCTGTACGGACAAGAAAGAGCCAGAAATTAAAGAGGCTTTTTGACTTTTTTTCGCCCCCGGCCTGAAAACTTGTAATATTGTTCACGACGCGATCGATGATCCAATTGGGTGTCGATGCCCCTGCCGAAACTCCGATACTTTTATAGCGGCCTAATGGCAGTTCTTTCAGTTCTTCAGATGTTTCAATGTAGAAAGTCGGTGTTCCCTGCCGTTCGGAGATATCGGCTAAGCGCCTCGTATTGGCGCTGTTTGCACCCCCTACAATAACCATGGCATCCATCTGAGAGGCAAGGTCTTTGAGCTCCTTTTGCCTCTTTTCCGTAGAATCGCAAATGGTATCAAAAACAATCGCCTGGGGCATTTTTACTTTGATGATCTTTATAATTTCATCATATAAATCCTTACGTTGCGTTGTCTGAGCGACAATGCCCACCTTGTCTGCGACGGGAAGATTAACCGCATCCTCCCTGCTTTCTACAACGATCCCCCGGCCCGCGGCGTAGCCAAGCAATCCGATTATCTCGGGATGCCCCTTGTCCCCCACGATAATGATGGTATAACCACGGGCGACGTACTTCTTAATAATGGCCTGAACACGGGCCACCTTCGGGCAGGTGGCGTCAACAATTTTCAAGCCCCGCCGCTTGATTCTCCTCCTATCTTCGGGCGAAATGCCGTGGGCTCTGATGACCAATGTTGCTTCCTCTCCCAGAGGGATATCATCGATGTTTGCAACAGGCGCGATACCCCGTTTTTTCAACAGTTCGACAGTCTGGGGATTGTGAATCAGGGGGCCATAGGTATAAATTTTTCCCCGGCCTTGACTTAGGGCAACGTCAAGCACCCGATCCACCGCCCGTTTGACACCCGGACAGAAGCCGGCCGTCTCTGCCAGTTTAACGCTCATCTGTCTAATTCCTTATGATTTTACGGGTATATATGAAAAATTCCTTATTGCCGGCCGGCCCGGTAAGGGGAGACTCGCAGATTCCTGAAACATCGAGGTCTATCTTACGGCAAAAACCGGTGATGTCCTCAATGATCTTTCGATGCTGAAGCGGATCTTTGACTACACCGCGCTTTCCCACCTCTTCCCTTCCCGCCTCGAACTGCGGTTTGATAAGGGCAAGGATAAAGGCATCCCCGGCTATAAGTTTAAGAACAGCCGGGATGACGAGCCTAAGAGAAATAAAGGAAGCGTCTATGACGGCAATATCTATTCTGTCAACGATACCGGCGCCATCAAAGTAACGTACGTTTGTCCTCTCTATCAAGATTACCCGTTTGTCATTTCTCAATTTCCATGCCATTTGCCCATAGCCTACATCAAGAGCGTAGACCTTTGCCGCTCCTTCCTGTAAGAGACAATCAGTAAAGCCGCCGGTCGAGGCGCCTACATCGAGGGCAACCAGATCGCGAACATTTATGCCGAAGTTTTCCAGGGCGCCCTTCAGTTTCAATCCTCCTCTGCTCACGTAGGGGTTATCCTCGCCCCTGAGCCTGAGCGCAGCATCGGGAAAGACGAGGGCGCCGGCCTTGTCCACAATGTTTCCCTCCACCAGCACGCTCCCAGCCATTATAAACGCCCTTGCCCTTTCCCGCGTCGCCAGGACGCCTTTTTCCACCAGCAGTCTGTCCAACCTTATCCTTTTTATTTTATTCATGCATCATCTGCCTGGCTGCCTCAATTATCCCTTCCTCGTCAATGCCGTGCAATCTTCTCAATTCCTGCTGCGTGCCATGTTCTACAAATTCATCCCTGACTCCCAGACGCTTTACCGTCACGTCGCGGATGCCTTTTCTCTCAAAAAGCTCCAGAACAGCGCTGCCGAAGCCCCCGGGCAAAACATTTTCTTCTATAGTTATGACCCGTTTCAGAGAGAGAGCGGTAGCGCAGAAAAGTTCCTCGTCAAGGGGTTTAACGAAACGGGCATTGACAACCGTAATGCCGATGCCTTCCTGAGACAACGCCGAAGCTGCCTTCATGGCCGGATATACGGTCGAGCCGATCGCAAAAAAGGCGAGATCGGAACCGGTAATCAGGATTTCCCCCTTTCCCAACTCCAGGGCCACAGGTTCGTCGTCAAGGGGCGTCCCCACGCCATTGCCCCGAGGATAACGGACGGAGGCGGGATATTGGCACTGGACAGCGGTTTTAAGCATATGCTGTAGTTCATTTTCGTCCTTGGGGGCCATGACCACCATGTTAGGGATGGAGCGTAAAAAAGAATAGTCAAAAACGCCATGATGGGTGGGGCCGTCTTCTCCCACCAATCCTCCTCGGTCAAGGGCAAAAACTACCGGTAACTTCTGCAGACAGACATCATGGATAATCTGATCATAGGCCCTTTGGGTAAAAGTGGAATAGATAGCCACCACCGGCATGAGAGACTGGGTGGCAAGTCCCGCAGCGAAGGTAACCGCATGCTGTTCCGCAATTCCTACATCATAGAAACGATTGGGGAATTTATCTGCGAATTTACACAGCCCCGTCCCCTCGCACATGGCTGCCGTAATGGCTACAATGCGGCAGTCCGCATCGGCCAGCTTGACTATCGTGTCGCCGAACACCTTGGTATAGGAAGGCGGTGCAGGCATGTTTATATCGGCGGCAGATTCGCCCGTCTCAATATGGAAGGCCGGCGTGCCGTGAAAGCGCTGGGGATTGTCCTCTGAAAACTGGTAGCCCTTTCCCTTCTTGGTTATGACGTGGACCAAAACCGGCCCTTGCATATCCTTCAAGTTCTCCAGGTTTTTAATGAGGTGATCCAGGCGGTGACCTTCCAGGGGGCCCACATAGGTAAAGCCCAGTTCTTCAAAAAGGATGCCGGGGACAACAAAGGCCTTTAAAGATTCCTCAACCTGCTTGGTAAACCTGAACATGGGTTCTCCGATGGCCGGGATGGATTTAAGAAAGCTTTTAAAATCCGCTTTAAATTTGGTTACCGTATGGCCGGTCATTATGCGGTTCAGATAGGAAGACAAGGCGCCTACATTGGGAGAGATGGAAAGCTCATTATCATTCAATATGATAATCAAATCCTTATTGCGATCTCCCACCCAGTTCAGACCCTCAAAGGCCATGCCCGACGACATGGAACCGTCGCCGATGATTGCTATCACCTTAAATCCATTTCCCTTAAGGCACCGAGCCTCGGCAATGCCGGCCGCCGCTGAAATGGATGTGCCGCTATGGCCCACGCCAAAGGTGTCGTACACACTTTCCTCCCGTTTCGGAAAGCCGCTCAGGCCGCCCTTTTGGCGGAGCGAGGGAAATTTATCCTTTCTTCCGGTAATGATCTTATGGGCGTAGGTTTGATGCCCCACGTCCCAGATTAACTTATCATGAGGCGTATTAAAAACGTAATGAAGGGCTATGGTTAATTCTACCGTACCGAGTGATGAGGCAAGGTGCCCCCCCCTTTTGGAAACAGTTTCAATGATCATTTCCCTGATCTCGGCCGCCAGGGCGTTTAATTCCGGCAGACTCAATTTCTTTATGTCATCAGGGGAATTGACCTTTTCCAACAAGCTTCCGTCTACTATCCGCGGTGTTTTTTTCATATTATGATTTTCTCTCCATGATAAGCTCCACAAGCATGCGCAAAGGCGCAGCGCGATCATCAAATCCCGATAAAGCTGCCAGCGCCTGTTGCCTCAGTTCCAAGACTCTTTTTCGGGACATTTCCAAACCGAACAGAGAGGGAAAAGTAGCCTTCCCTCTTGACGCATCGCTGCCGGTGCTCTTGCCGGTAGTGATGCTATCTCCTTCCACGTTGAGAATATCGTCCACTATTTGAAACATCAGGCCGATACTGCTACCATATTGAGAGAGAGAGTCAAGATTTTCCTCTCCAGCGCCCGATAACAATGCACCTGTCTTTATCGAGGCAACGATCATTGCACCTGTTTTGCGGGTATGGATGAAATACAGCGTATCAGCGCCCACCGGCGCTCCCTCAGATCGGACATCGACTACCTGTCCCCCGATCATTCCAAAACACCCCGCCGCCGCTGCTATCTCACGAATCACGGCAAGAATTCTTTCCGGTGGGATACCTTCCATGAGTTCCCTCCTTGACATGAGGTGAAAGGCCTCTGTAAGAAGGGCATCTCCCGTAAGAATGGCAATATCCTCGCCAAAAACCCTGTGGCTCGTTGGTTTGCCTCTTCGGTAATCATCGTTATCCATGGCGGGAAGGTCATCATGGATCAATGAATAGGTGTGGATCATTTCTAATGCGCACGCTATCGGCAGGGCTGAAAGCTGAAGTTCCCCGGCCGCCCCCAATGCTTCCATTGCGGCTAAACACAGGGTGGGTCTTATCCTCTTTCCACCGGCAAAAAGACTGTACCTCATGGCCTGGAAAATTACCGGCGGGTAATTTCCCTCCACAGGAAGAAACCGCTCCAATGCCTCATCGATCTTCCTCTTTTGTGCGATCAGATAGGCATCAAGACAGACATCTCTCAACATTCACTTTCTTCTCCTGAAAAAGGTTTAAGGACCACCTTCTCGTCTTCCTTAAGAAGGATATCCACTCTTCGCTCCGCTTCATCTAATTTTTCAGCGCACAGACGGGAAAGCCGTATCCCCTCTTCAAAAGACCTAAGGGATTCTTCCAGGGTCAGATCCCCTGTTTCCATTTTTCTCAATATCTCTTCCAATTTTTTCAGCGCGTCTTCAAACTTTTCTTTGGCCATCAGTTTTTGCTCCTAAGAATTTTAGTTACCGCGGCCTGAAAACCACCCATGGCGAGGGTAACGTCCACATTGCTCCCCTCCACCAGATATTCCGCATCCTTCAAAATCAGACCATTGGGCAGTAACTTCGCAATACTATAGCCCCTTCTCAGGACAGCAAGGGGACTTAAAGTATCCAACATAATCACGCTGGCTTCAAGGCATTTTTTCCGATTTTCCAGCACGCCTTTACAGGAGGCGATAATATCTCTGCTAACATTTTCCAGAATAAGCCTTTTATCCGCTATGCGCACTATCGGGCTTAATTGGTGTAACCGTATATCAGAACTGAACAACTTTTGCCTGAGAGACGCCTGCCTTTGAGAAAAAATCGTCTGCATGCGGTTAAGCCTTGCATCTATACTTAGTCGCAAATCGGCAATTCGCCGGCGGGGGACAGGCAGCCTGCTTGCGCAATAAAGCGCTTTCTCGCGAAATTTTTCCATCAGGCGAAACAGATGATTAATCATCCTGAGACGCATTGATTCCACTAACGTCCTGATATCTGCGCAGACAGGCACAACCAGCTCGGCGGCGGCGGAGGGGGTAGGAGCACGTAAGTCCGCTACGAAATCCGCTATGGTAAAATCTGTTTCGTGTCCCACCGCTGAAATAACGGGAACAGGGGAATTAAATATCGCACGGGCCATCCCTTCATCGTTGAAAGGGGCCAGGTCCTCTAAAGAACCGCCGCCACGGGCTAAAATGATTACGTCCACACCTCCATGGGAATGCATATCTGCCAAAGCCCGGATAATTTCACCGGAGGCTTCGGAGCCTTGCACCCTGACTGGTGCAATAAGGATGTCAACGGAAGGGAAACGTCTCCCGGTAATGTTAAGAATGTCCCTGATGACGGCCCCGGTTGGTGATGTAATAACTCCGATGCGCCGGGGAAGAAGAGGAATGTTTTTCTTGTGGACAGGATCAAAGAGTCCCTCCGCCTGGAGACGGGTCTTCAATTGTTCAAAGGCCTTCTGGAGGGCGCCGATGCCCAGAGGCTCTATATTATCGATCAGGAGTTGATATTCGCCGCGCGGTTGATAAACACTCAATCTGGCTCGGCAGAGGATGCTCATGCCGTTTTCCAGCGCAAACAGCGCTCCTGTCCGTAAAAGAGGTCTTTTCGCTACGGCGGACCTGAAGATCACGGCCCTGATCTGACTGTTTTCGTCTTTAAGGGTAAAGTACAGGTGGCCCGAGGCGGGTCGGCTCAGGTTGGAAACTTCTCCCTCAACCCAGAACAGATCAAAGCTTGCTTCCAGGAGCTGCTTGATCCGCCCATTCAATTCCGTAATGGAAAAAACTTCTCTCATAGAAGGTAACTGCTCAGTATCCAGGAGTCAGGGGGCCAGAATTCAGAATAGAGGGTAGGTCTCCAGCAGCTTGCTGACTTCTGAATTCTGGCTCCTGACCCCTGATAAGTTACATTATGGAATGACACCCATGCCCGTCAAGATGGAGAGCATGACGGCCGCAGCCATTACCGAACCGACCTGACCGCCGGCGTTGGCGCCCATGGCATGCATGAGGAGATAACTCCTCTTGCAGTATTTTAGCCCCTCTTTCTGAACAACCCTGGCTGACATGGGGAACGCCGAAATCCCTGCCGCTCCGATGAGGGGGTTAATCTTTCCTCCTGTCAGCACATACATGACTTTGCCAAGCAGCAAGCCGCAGGCCGTATCGAGACAGATGGCAAAAAAACCGAGTGCCAGCACGATGAGCGTCTGGAATTTGAAAAAAATCCGTCCATCCATAGTTGCGCCGATGGAAATGCCCAAAAGGAGGGTTACCACATTGGCGATCTCATTTTCCGATGCTTTCGCAAGTCTTGTAACCGCACCGGACTCCCGCATGAAATTCCCCAGCATGATCGTCCCGAGTAAAGGCAGTCCCTTGGGGGCGATAAAACCCCCTACGACGGTAATCACCAAGGGAAAAAGAAGCTTTGTCGTCCGCGATACCGACTGCGTTGATGCCTTCATCACCGTCTCACGTTCTTTTTTTGTGGTGAGGATTTTCATAATGGGCGGCTGAATCACCGGAACCAGGGACATATATGAATAGGCGGCAACGGACACTGCTCCCAGCAGGTGGGGCGCGTATTTGGAAGTGACGTAAATCGCCGTAGGCCCGTCACAGGCGCCGATAATACCGATGGAAACGGCATCGAGCTCATTGAATCCCAAAACCAAAGCCAGGGACAGGGTTAAAAAGATGCCGAACTGGCCGGCCGCTCCGAGAAGAAAGGTGGCCGGATTATCGAGAAGGGGGCCAAAATCCGTCATGGCGCCTATTCCCACAAAGATAAGCAGGGGGAACAATTCCGTCATAATGCCTGCGTCATATATAACTCTCAAAAATCCGTCCGGTTCCATGAGTCCCGCCGTAGGCACGTTGA
>DATESZ010000129.1:0-8556 GCA_035283845.1 Syntrophales bacterium
AAACTGGGGCGCAATGGTTGCCCCATTGTCGATCAGCCTTTCCTTGGCATGCCCCTTTTCGCAGAACCCAAGGCTTTCCATGGCAATAAGTTCTGCAATAGAAAAACAATCATGAATCTCCGCCATGTCCAATTGTTTTCTGGGGTTTGCAATCCCGGCCATCTCGTAGGCCTGGGACGAGGCCGCCTCCGTTTCGGGCCAGTGGGTGAAGTCATAGTCTTCCTTGTTCTTTCCCCAGCCCGGCCCCGCTGAAACTCCTATGCCTTTGATGGTAATGTAGTCCTCCCGATGGTGGGGGGCAAAGCGCTTGACATCCTCGGTCCGGCAAAGTACAGCGGCCGATGCCCCGTCCGTCACCCCGCAACAGTCATAGAGACCGAGAGGCCAGGCAATCATGGGCGCTTTCAGCACCTGATCCAGAGTAACCTCATTCCGCAAATGGGCCTTGGGATTGCGCGCCCCGCTGTAATGGCTTTTCACGGAAATTTTTCCGATGGTCCGTTTTCCCTCTTCCGGGGCAAAGCCGTACCGCTCAAAATACCTCGTGGCAGCCAGGGCGTAGCGGCCGGGCCCCGTTCCCCCGGCCGGATATATGGGATGGAATTTGTCGGACAATTTTCCCGGATGTAACCCTGGGAACCCCAAATCCTTCAGTTTTTCAAAGCCGACCGCTAATACCAGATCATAGACTCGCGATGCCACTGCGTATGCGGCGTGCCTTATGCTCTCGATACCCGTTGCGCAGGCATTTTCCACTCTGCTTACGGGCACATACTGGAGCTGCAAGGGAGCGGACACCGAACTTCCCATAACGCCGCTGTTGGCGGTCCCCGCCCAGACCGCCTGAACATCCTTGAGGTTAATGCCGGCATCTTCAGTAGCTTCGCTGGCGGCATCCACTATCAGGTCATCCACATCTTTATCCCAGAGTTCGCCGAATGGCGTACATCCCATACCAATAATGGCCACCTTGTCTTTAAAGCTCTCAGCCATTTCCCCCCCTTAACATCTCACAGGTTGCAGTTTCCATGAATAATTATGAAATCCGGAACCTTCGTGGAATTTTCTGAACGTAAACTCCATGTCCATCCCCACTTTCAAGTTTCCGGGATCCCTATCAGTCGCCTGATTATAGATCCTGCCGCCCCCTTCCAGGTCCACAATGACCAGAACATTGGGCAGATCAAGAGAGAATGCGGCCCTCTCATCTATGCTGAAGGTGAAGAGTTTGCCGGTCTTGTCAACGATCTTCACTTCATCAAATTGATCCTTCGCCTGACACCACATACAAATACGCTGGGGAGGAAACTGGACGTGGCCGCATAGGGCGCACTGCCTGCCATACCCCCTATAGAGCGCCTTTGCTTCCCGGTAAAACACGTTCTCCGATGACTCCGGAGGCGGGACAGGCGTACTTTCCCATTCCATCAGATCCCGGAACTTCAGATATCGTCCATAACCTGGAAGCATCATCTTTGAGCCGAGATGTCTTTCGATGCCGCGTCGGTCCCTGACCGTATTGATCCTGTCAGTCACCCGGAAAAGAAACGATTCGGCCCCGTCGCCGTAACTGGCCCCCAGAAGGAGATCGCCCGGCCCGGCCTTTTCCAGGGCAGCCACTAATATCATCATGAAGAAAGCCGTCCCCGTATTGCCCATCACATCAAACAAGGGCGGCTGGACCTGATTCGGCTCAAGGCCCAGTTTCCGTCCCATGCTCTTGTGGCTGCTTTCATCAGGAGCATAATATGCCGCCTTCGCAATATCCTTCAGCCCAATTCCGGCGCCCTTTAACAGGCCTGCCACAGCTTCCTCCATGCGGGCGTTGTACCCCTTATCAATGATAAACCGTCCCTCCCAGGCCCTCATATACCTGTCGCCGCGATCCCTCTTCCAGATGTCCAGAAAATCACTGGTAATGGTAAACCGATTCTCTATGGCGACCACCGGACCTTCACTTCCTATCAACAAGGCCGCAGCCCCGTCGCCCAGCAAAAGCTCCGTTGCGGAATTTGGCGGCGGCAGCCGGCAATCAGAAGCGATGACCATGACAGTTCTTGCCGTTCCGGCATTTACCGCGTCCATGGCCGCCCTGATGGCGCTGGCGCCCCCTCGTAAGGAGTGACAAAAATCCGCCGTAAAGACATCGCGTCGAAGGTCAAGCGCCGCTGCAATGATGCTTGCAGATTGCTTTTCCCGATAGGGTGCGCTTAGGGAGGCAAAATAAAGCCCGTCAACGGTCTCCTTATTAAATCCTTTCAGACAATCCAGGCCTGCGGCCACACCCATGGTAAGGCTGTCTTCGTCGCAATTGGCCACGGCCTTCTCACCCCTGCCGGATCCGCTTCCCCAAACCCTGACGATTTCCTCGCGGCTCAATCGATACATAGGGACATAAGCGCCATAGGACATAATCCCTGCTGCCATTCCTTCCTCCTCTACTTTCCTCTGAATACCGGAGGCCTTTTTTCGGAAAATGCCTTGACTCCCTCCCGGAGATCTTCCGTACTGAAGCAGATCGCGCAAAGGTCCGATTCATAGGCCAATCCCGCTGAAAGCGGCGTTTCAAATGCCTTATTTATCGCCATCTTGGCAAACTTCAGAACAATAGGGCTCTTCTTGAGCAAGTTATCCACCAATTTGTCAACGGTCTCCTTTAATTTTTCTCGGGGAACAACTCGATTGACCAGGCCGACCCGCAAGGCATCATCGGCAGAAATAATATTGCCGGTAAAAACAAGCTCCTTGGCCATCTTCTCGCCAACGAGCCTGGGCAGGACTTGAGTCCCGCCACCCCCCGGAATCAGCCCGACCTTGATCTCCGGCTGACCGAACCTGGCATCTTCAGAGGCAATGATTATGTCGCAGGACATGGCCAGTTCCATACCGGCGCCCAGGGCAAGACCGTTTACCATGGCAATAATGGGCTTCGGGATCTCCCGGGCAAGTTCAATGGGCCTTTTTTTCCCTTTGACCTGCATCCCGATTCTTTCCATAAATTCCACGGGATTCTGCGGGAAATTTACGATGTCGCCGCCGGCGCAAAAGTCCTCTCCGGCGCCGGTAATCACCATCACATGAATATCATCATCGTCACGACCAAATTTCAGGGCCTGCGTCAACTCCTCCCTCGTAAAAGGATCCTGCGCATTTTTTGCCTGGGGACGGTTCAAGGTAATCCAAGCCGTATGATTTTCTTTCTCGAAAATGATGTTCTGAAACTGCTTTTCGCCCTTTGCTACCACTTGGACATGACCTCCTTCCAGAAATCGTATATCCCTTTGTTTCCGGGGCCGCCATAATAACCGGCCCTTACCATAGCCTTTATCAGGGGATGAAGCCGGCCCTGCTCCCCAAGCTCATGTATCCTGTCCTGCTCCATCTCCGCCCTTCTCTTCCAAGAGCCCAGAGCATCGCCCATCTCAAGCGGACCAACAGGCAGATTGTAACCTAATCGCAAGGACTTATCCACATCTTCGGGAGAGGCAACCTTTTCCCAAACCATTTGCACGGCCTCTAACCTTAATGCCTCATAGGCGCGGTTGGCCAAAAATCCATAGCTGGTGTCCCGGCAAACAACCGGTTCTTTACCCAGTTTCCTGGAAAGATCCACAGCCACAGCGGCAGTATCTTCGGAAGTTTTTGCCCCTTTCACCACTTCCACTAATTTCATAATCGCTACGGGGTTAAAAAAGTGCATACCAATAACCTTTTCCGGTCTTTTCGTGGCTGCCGCTATCTCAGTGATGTTCAGCATGGAAGTATTGGAAGCCAGAATGACAGAGGGCGGTGCTGCCTCGTCGAGTTCACTGAACACCTTTTTTTTAAGACTCATTACTTCCGGCACGGCCTCAATAACAAAATCAACATCCCCTGCCGCTTCCCCTATGCCGGTAAATCCTTTAATCCTACCGACAATGGATTCTTTTTCCTCTTCAGTCATCTTCCCCTTTGCGACAAAAAAACGCTCGAGCCCCTCTTGTATGGAGTGCAGGTTTTTTTTTACAAGATCATCGCTCACGTCCGCCAAATTCACCTCGATACCTGCTACCCGGGAAAAGACGCTCGCTATCTGCGAACCCATCACGCCACCGCCGATCACGGCGATTTTTCGAATCTCCTCGAGTTTCACCCTTGCCTCCTGTCTTACTTGATTGCTTTCCGTGAAAGGCCCCTCCCCCTCACCCCGGCCCACTTTTGCCAAGGGGGTCAAATTACTGCGTTATTACGAAACAACGATATCTCCTTGTCCGTATACCCTGTTTCCCGTAATATCTCATCAGTGTGCTGGCCCCATGCCGGTGGTGGCGTTTTTATCTCTATCCTGGTACCTGAAAATATTGCCGGAAAAACCACTTCTCGTATCCGGCCCAGTCCTCCCGCTTCGATTTCTTGAAAAAGATTACGAGCTTTAACATGGGGATCGTTCAGCGCCTCTTCCGCTGAAAGGATCGGGGCATAGGGGATCTGTTTCCAGTTGAGAATCCTGTCCAGTTCCGCGCGCGTATGCTGGGAGATGATCTTCTTCAGAATCAGCAATAGATCTTTAGAATTATTTTTCCTGCGGGACGGAGAAGAGAAACGAGCATCTTCCAGTAGTTCTTCCTTCCCCATGGCCTCGCAAAAGTTCCTCCAGAAGTGCTCTTCAAGCATCCCGAGAGAGATATTCTTTCCATCTTTTGTCTCGTAAATATTATTCAACGGAGAGAGATGCTCGTGCTCAGTCTTTTCCCCGTACACTAAGTGTCTGCCCGCCCTGGTACTCATCCACGAGACCATGCAATCCTGCATGGAAATATCAATATATTCCCCTGTGCCCTCCCTGTCCCTTTTACGTATAGCGCTCATAATAGCAATGGCTGCATACATCCCGGATGTCAGGTCAACGAGCGGCACCCCCGGCCTGGAAGGAGGCGTATCAGGCTGCCCCGGGAGCGACAATATCCCCGAGAGACTCAGGTAATTGATATCATGTCCCACGCGATCCCGGTAAGGACCGTCCTGCCCGAAACCGGATATGGAGCAATAGATGATGGAAGGATTGATATGTTTTACCTGGTCATATCCAATACCGAGGCGCTCGGCAACTCCCGGCCTGAACTCCTCAATGAAGACATCGCAACCGCGGATGAGTTTTTCGGCAATCATCTTTCCGCCATCGCTCTTCAAATTCAGAGTCATGCTTCTTTTATTTCTATTGACCAGTTCAAACAGTCCCGGGAAAACCGTTCTTGTTTCGGGGATGTTGCCAGACTTTTCCACCATGACCACCTTCGCCCCGAGATCCGCCAGGATTGAAGAACAATAGGGGCCCGGCAGTCTCTGGGAAAAATCGACAACTTTAATGTCTTCAAAGGGAAGCATAGGGACCCTTTTTAAGGAGTAGCGAGACCGCCGCTGGTGCTCAAGACCTGCCCGGTCACAAAACTTGAATCATCAGAGGCAAAGAAGAGAACGGCTTTTGCCACGTCTTCCGGTCGGGCCAAGCGACCCATGGGGGTCATCTTTTGTACCATCTCCAGCATTTTTGCCGCCTGTGGATTGGTTGCCATCAACTCATCGGAAAGTCTGGTGCCCTCGGTTATGCCCGGACAAACGCAATTTGCCGTAATGTTCGCACGCCCAACTTCCCTCGCAATAGCCTTAGTAAATGCAATAACGCCACCCTTTGCCGCAGAATAGGGAACTTCCAACGGATTTCCGAGTCTCCCCGCGTCGGAGCCGATCGTCACGATCTTCCCATATTTCCTTTCCAGCATATTAGGTAAAACCACCTTGACGCAGTTCATATGAGCCAGCAAATTTAAAGAAAGTATCTTTTCCCAAAAAGGCACATCCGTTTTCATGAACGGCATCAACTGATCCCAACCGGCATTGGAAACCAAAATGTCGACTTTCCCATACCGTTTTACAACCTCTCCGACCATAGCCTCCACTGCCTCATATTTCGTTACATCACACTTATAACCGAACCCCTCGCCCTTGACCTCCTCAATCTCCTTTACAACAGCGTCCATATCATTTTCATTTATGTCATTGACAACGACCTTCGCCCCCTCTTTTGCAAAAAGCAAAGCATCCGCACGACCCATCCCATTTCCTGCACCAGTAATAATTGCGACTTTTTCTTTTAGCCTCATACGTAAACCTCCTTGGCGTTTTAATTAGCGTTTATTTAACACCGCGCGTGGATTTGGTCAAGTAAAAAATCAAAAGTCCTTTTCCTTGGCCGGTGTAGGGGCGGTTAATAACTTTAGGCCGAAAGTTTAGATAACTCGCTTCCTAAAGTTATTTGACCCCGGGTTACCAAGGGGGCTCCCTTCCACCATTTGGCAATCCCCAGATCTTCAGCGATTCTATTGTGGGGGTTCAAGGTGTTCAGCACTGCCTTAATAAGGGCGCCCCTTCTCCTCCCAGGGTTTTTGTAAGCCAAGGTCTTCGGCGATAATCTTGTAGCAGTTGTAGCCCTGCCAGCCCGAGCCTGCCAGGGACGGACACCAGGCCGCCGATGTTGCATAAAGCTGAGAGATACCCGGCACCTTATGGCGAGCCAGATCGGGAGTGGGGCGAAATCGCCCTAACTGCCCGGGAGAGTTATCCACATTGGAACCCATGTTCCCTTTGGGGTACATATTCTTGAGATTGGCGGCATCATAGGGGGTCAAGGGAAAATAGCCGATCACATTGTCCCAGGTCATATTGGGGGCGAACTTGCGCCACTCTTTCAGTTCCTCTTCGGCTTGCACCTTTTTGAATTCCAGCCACTCCCGCTCGGTTAAACAGGTGGCAGGAATGCAGGGGGTCTCGGTCTTGATCAAATGCTTTCCTTCCGGAGCCCAGGTGGGATCGAAGATGGAATGAGGACAGATTACCATCGTAGTAACCCCGGGACGGGGATACTTACCCAGCTTGAACCAGGCATGTTCCTTGGCCAGACGTTCCTCGTCCCGATTGCTAAGTACCAACCACCCACACTCGCCTATGTCCGGATTAAAAGACTTGGCCAAATAATCGGGGGGCTCATGCAGTGCATAGTCGTACCAGGTAATAGTGGTATGGGTGTCTTCCAGGTTTTTTACCCTGCGGGCCACCCGGGGAGAAACCTTATCCTCTCCCAGCAGTTTAAGACATAACTGCTGCGGGTCCACGCCGCTTAATACCAGCTTGCGGGCTTTGATCTCAGTTCCGTTTTCCAAGCGGATACCGGTGGCCTTGCCGCCTTCCACCAGGATTTTATCTACCGGGCACTTGGTAAACACCTTTCCCCCCTGTTCCAGATAGCATTTAACCAAGGCGTGGGCGATGGAATGGGTGCCTCCTATAAAAAAACCGCATTGCGTATAAATAAAGCTTCCCAGCAGAGTTTGAAGACCCATTCCATAATCATCCGGGGAATGGAGGTGCCAGGAATGCAGCGCCCGGTAGAGGACAATGCGAATCTCCTTGCTTTCAAATACATCCTTAAATACCTGGGAGGGAGACATTTCCGCCCACTGGGGCTCCAGCCCGCACTCGGGATTTTGCATCAGTTCTTCCAGAGGATCAGGGACTCCCGGAAGGGGAGCAGGAGTATGGAGCCATTTTATGAAAGCAGGTTCCAGATACTTTTTCCATTTTGCCCACAAATTAAGCCAGGTTTCAGCATCTTTCTCAGAAAAGCGGGCAATCTCTCGGGCGGTTTTTTCCTGGGTAGGATCAAATTCTTCATGGTAAATAAGCAGACAGGCCTGATCTTCTTCAAACACCCCGCCCGCACCGCTTTTAGGGTGGACATACTTAGCGCCCCGGTCTTTAAACTGGGGAAAATCATCAAATACGGTAGGATAATAAGAATCGCCATGGATGGTAGAATGGGTACTGGCAATAAAGCCGGGGGCCGGCCCTTCTTCCGAGGAAATGCCTCCCCCGATTTCGTGTCGATCCTCGAAAATGGCCACTTCCATCCCACCGTACTTGGCTAAATAAAGGGCGGTAACCAGAGACTTGTTGCCTCCCCCTACTACTACTACATCATAAGTTGCGTCTGCCATATCTATCTCCTTCTTTAGAAAATTAATTCCCTCTTGCTTAAATCACCTCATCAGGCCCCAGGGTATTTGCCCCTTCCCCTTTCTGGCTGTATAACTCCTCAATAGCTACCAGTCTCTCCTTGCCGGAACCTGCTACCTTTACTTTCTTTCTCTTCTTCCAATCCCCGAAGCATCCGCATTCTATTTACCATCGGAAGCAGCCAAAGTGGCCTCAACAATCTTCACATAACCGGTACACCGGCATAAGTTTCCAGAGATTGCCTTTTTCACATCCTCTTCTGTGGGCTTGGGATTTATGTCGAGTAAGGACTTGGCAGACTTACGGCCCTATTTCTTAGCCTCTAATGCCTTTAGGATCCTCTCCGGTGTAACGGGAAACTCCTTTAACATAACCCCTGTCGCATTGTAGATGGCGCTGATAATGGCATGACCACTGCCGATGATTCCCATGCCCAGCTCTTTCGCGCCAAAGGGACCTTCATTGGGATCATTTGTTTTCTTTGTTGACTCCACAATAATAGGGATG
>DATESZ010000130.1:0-29440 GCA_035283845.1 Syntrophales bacterium
CCCCCCCCCCCCTCCCTCCCCCGTCGAGGGGGAGGGATTACAGGGAGGGGGGTAGTTTCATATAAAGCATCAGGAGGTTAGAAAAATGAATATCAGCAATGTAAGCGTGAGCGGCGCAATGACAAGCGCTCCGGTAGCCGCGGCAAGGCATGCCCCTCCCCCGCCCGCACAGGGTCAGGTGGCACAGGCTGCTGAGGTCAGCAGTGTACAATTAAAGCAGATGGTCGCTGAAATGCAGAACCAGATCAACAGGATGAATGTCAGCCTGCAGTTCACCACGTATGGAGATAGCGGTGAAAACATAGCCGTTGTCGTTGCGGACAAGGGAACGGGTGAGGTGATTCGTGAAATTCCGTCGAAAGAGATCCAGCAGCTTTATGCCAAGATGAATGAACTGTCTGGGATGATCCTAAGCGGGAAGGCATAATAACACTCATGCTCGAAGCGGGCTCGAAGCGGGCACAACGAAAGATGAAAACCACCCCCACCCCTCCCTCCCCCGTCGAGGGGGAGGAATACAGGTCCGGAAATTCCAATTCCCCTTCTTCCCAAAGGAATGGATCGGCATTCTCTATAATCGCCCCGTTTAACCTCTTTTTTGCCTCATAGTGCAGAGGCATTGCAATCTCTATTCTCCTGTTTCCCCGAAGAATTTGAAGTTGTCAGATAATACTGGACAGCATAGTCAGGATCCTCAAGGACGATTTGTTTGGCCACTCTTTTTCTGCCATTGATCACGATCGGCGCCCTTAAATTTACCGAAACCTTAAAAGGATTGGAACGAATCGTCACGATCGCCATTAAAACCACATCCTCAACCGATTCGATTTCAAGCAGCGCCACATCATCATCGCCGATTTCCGGATAATAATCAGTTGCTACAATTTGGGGATCGATGATCACAAAGGCAGTCGCACCGTCATCAACAGATTGGAACCACAAAAAAGGGGTTTTTTCATCCTGCCTGTGCAAAATATATTTGTCTAAATGTTCGAATCCGAGGATCCCTCCTCGCATATCTATGATCCTGGATTCCTCCGCTTCAATTTCTCCAAAACGGGTTGTTATAATCTTCACGTTACCATCCTCCTCAAATCTTGATACATTCGCAAAAAAATGAATTGCTTCTCTAATCAGGTATTAATTTATTTAATTCATCCCAGATGTTTGGCAGATGCTCTTTTCCGATCACCGCCAGTTTTGCCGCCTGAATATTCTGCTCCTTAATGAGATTAAATATTTCTTCACGGTGGATGGTAGTATGGAGCGGAGCCTCGATGCCAATTTTTATCTGTTTCCCTTTCGATTCCAGCAGCGTTATTGTGATATCATTACCAATCTTAATTGATTCTCCCAACTTCCGTGTCAGGATCAGCATTATTCCATCCTCTGTTTATATGAACTTACCCCCCCCCCTTCCCCCTCCCTCAAGGGGAGGGGGTGAGCGGGGGTGAAAATACCTACCTGTATCCCTCCCCCTCGACGGGGGAGGGAGGGGCGGGGGGGGTTTTCATCCTTCGTTGTGCCCGCGTCGGGCATGGTGGTTATTTGAGTATTTCAGGTCAGGTCAGCGCGCCGAAACCGCGAGCGGAGCCGGCCGGGGTAATCCGACAATCATCTCATTTTATAAAATCCAGTATTGTATTGCTGCCTATTTTCGATGCTGTGACGTAGGTAGCCTTCAGAGCAATCTCCTTCATGGCAAGACTGGTCGCTAATCCGGCAACATCCGCATCTTCCGTGTTTGACGTTAATTCAACCAGTTTCTGGCTGAAATCCTGCAGATTGTTTTTGGCAAGCTCAAGTCTGTTCATCGTGGTGCCGACTTTCGATACATAAAAATTGGCTTGCTCTCGAGCATCTTTAAGTCTATCGACCTGTGCCAGAATGCCCTGCTGGTCATTGTTCGCCAAAGCCGTCTTCAGTTCGTCCAATGATTCAAATATGTCCGTCCCTGCCCCGTTACTGCCTGTGAATACGGCCTCTCCCGTCACATTGTAAGCGACGGAGGCGCCTCTACCGATATCAAGGATTAAATCGTCGTTATTGCCGTTATAATACCCCCCCCCATAGGCATGAACGTGAAACAAATCTTCTGCCGCCAGATGATTGGTTCCGTTGTCGTTGAAAGTTAGAGAGATGCCGTCGGACAGGGTAACGGTTCCCGTGTTCAGGTCATCCAGTTCGGCGCCCCATGTCTTGCCCCCGTCAGAAGAGACCTGATAGGTCGCATCGTTTAATATTCCGCCGGTTACGATCTTCAATGCATAGGTTTTATTCGTTGTTCCCGTATAGGATCCGCCTGCCGCCACCGTTCCGTCAAAACTGTTTGCCGATGCGGATGTGGGAACATCAATTCTTGCCGGCTGGGATGTGGAGGAAAAGGGGTCAATGTCCATTCTGGAGCCGGCAAACAAATATCTGCCCGCATACTTTGAGTTAGCAAGGGAAAGCATTTCTTCCTTGAGTTGTTGAACACTTTCTGCCGCGACACGCCGTGATTCCGCCGAGACGGTAGCCGTCCCCTGCCCGACAGCCAGTTCCGTCGCCTTTGTCAAGAGGTCCCCCACAATGGAGAGTTTCGATTCCGTCGAGCTCAGCCATCCGCTGGTGTTGTCGATATTCCGCTGATACTGATCTATGGAAGCCCCGGCCTGCCGGAAATCCAACAGCATGGTCATGCCTAAGGGATCGTCGGAAATCCTGTTTATCCTTTTCTGGCTCGCCATTTTTTCCAGTATGCTGTTGTATTGGTTCTGTACATTAAACATGGAAGAAACGCTGGTACTGTATTTCATGTTTTCCGTGATTCGCATTGCCATGGTAAACTCCTTAAACTACCTGCCCAACTGCATCAGGGTAGTCAGCATCTCATTGACCGTACTTACCAGTTTCCCTGCGGCATTGTATGCCATTTGATACTTGATCAGTTCCATCATCTCCTCATCGAGAGACACGCCCGATACGGATTCTCTCCTGTCGGTCAACTGTTTCATCACGGATGTGCGGTACTCCATATTGCTCTTTGCGTCGGCTACATCCCGTCCAATCTGGCCGACAAGAGAGGAATAATAATCATTAAGGGTGGCCGAACCTCCGCTCATAACTAATTCATCACGAATTGCTCCGATGATGCGGGCGTTTTCACCATCGCCGTTCAACGTCGCCGATATGGCAATTTTATTGATGTCGGAAACAACAGCGTCGCTTACGCTAAAACTCCCCGCATCCGTTGCCGGCACAAAAAAATCGCCGCCGGCATTGCCGTATGCGTCATACCCCAGCCTGTGGATGGCATTAACCTCAGAGGTAAGCGTCGCGGCAAAGGCATCAAGTTTCTCCCTGTATCCGGGCACAATTGTATCGCCTAACTCCAACAGCGCCGCAAGCTTACCGCCCTTTCCTTTGACAATCGCGCTTTTAAGACTCTCGCTGGTATTATCTGCATACACTATATCACTAACTGCATTGGCTCCATTCATCTCTACAGCAAGCGGCCGGACTTTATCATTACTAATTAAAGATCGGCCATCGGCAAGAAAAACATTTATGGCGCCTATCCCATCCTCCAAATAGTTTATGTCCAGCAGGCCGCTTAATTTCTTTAACAGTTCCATCCGGTTATCTTTATGGATGTTGGCTTCACCTCTGTCGTTAGCGTAACTCGTTATTTTGCTATTCAAATCGGCTATTTCCGAGAGATAATTATTTATCTCTGCAACCATGCCGTTAATCTGGTCGCCCGCATCTCCCACTACCTGCGTAAGATCACTGTCTATCCGGCGGAAAGTGGAAGTGAGGTTTTCGGCGGCAGCCAGCAGTGAATTTCTTGCCGCCTGTCCTTGAGGATTTGCCGACAGCTCTCCCCAGGCGTTCCAGAATTTATTCAACAGATCGCTCGGCCCCCCTGTCCCTTCCCCGACAATACCCTCAATCCTTCCCATGAAGTCACTTTTAGCCTCGCCGTATCCAAGCGCCTGGGCCTGCTTAACTACCTGATTCTCCAAATACTCATCATAGATTCTCTCAATCTTGGCCACATTCACATCGACCTGGGCGCGGTTTGATCCCAGATCAACAGAATACACGGATTGAATAACGGGTCTTTGCCGCGAATATCCCGGTGTATTCACATTCGCGATATTTGAGCCGGCCAAATCTATGGCCAACTGATAAGTCAGCAAACTGTTCGTGGCCGTATTTAATATACCGTTGATAGACACTTCATCACCCTTCCCTGTTGATTACCCTGCCGTGCAAACCGCCTGACTTGAGCCGCCCCATGCCCCCGTAGTCGGCGCCGGTAGACAAGAGATTGTTGACAAAATCCATGGAACTCCTCACATAGGAAAGAGAAAAATCAAGCAAGCCCTTGTTCTTTTCATTCGCTTCGTTTATCGCCTGGATGAGGGGAAAAAGAATCTTTCGCTGTGACTCAAATTCCGCTGTTCGACTTTTATTGCCATAAGAAGAAAGGATGGTAAAATTGATTTCTTTTTCTTCTCTGCCAAGGAACCGGGCAATCTTTTTCACGATATTCGAACGAGCCTCCTCCAGCATCCTGGCCTTTAATATACATGTATCCTTTTTAGTATTGCTGTAATAAAGAAGATCAAGAGAAGGATGCATCAGGGCATCAAATTCTTTGGTAATGATAAACTGCATTTCCTTGTAAACTTCCACCTCTTTTTTAATTACAGACAACAAAGAATCCAAAAGACCGTCAAAGTCTGCTTCTTTTTTATAACCTATTTCATGGCTAATATCCAATATATCGCGCTCCCCTTTTTTACCTTAGTTCAATTGCAAGTCTCATGCCATAAAATAATCACCTCAATTGACGGCGCCGCAAGTAGATAGAAGCAGATAGGCTTTTAGGCTGTAGGCTCTAGGCTTTTAGTAACCGCATAGTCTAAAATCCTACAGCCTACAGTCTCTCTACCTGAGCAGTTAAGATAGGAATAGTAAACGGGGGGAAATTTTGTCTTTAAGGGGGGAAGTTTTTTCCTCATGGCCTACTCTATTTTAAGGAGCGCCACATATTTCCGGGATCATGGGCAATAATGAATCCGCGGGGGAAAAATCTTTGTAAAGTCACGGCATGACGAGTAAATACAGGATCAGGCAAAGATGTCAATAATCCCTTCACCCATCATCTTTTCGGCAATCGCGGCGCTTTTTATATTATAGGCCCCTTCTTCAATCAGGGACTTCAATTCTTGAACTTTTTCTTCTCTGATTTCCGGAAGCTTGGCCACAGCACTCTTAATCTGCTGTATATCCACCGCCTTGGCGGAAAGAGTAACCTTCTCCTCCGGCAAAAATGTCCCGTTAGCCTGCTTGTCAACGGCCTGGCCGACATTTTCATTCCCTTGGCGCTGCGGAATCATTTGGGTGGACATGTCTTTGATGTCGCCAATTTTCATGTCTCTTTTGCCTCCTCTTAAGATTTAATCTATTATCGACAGATTGGAGAGAAAACTTTAATAGTTTTGTGGTTTCAGGTTCACATTCTTTGTCAGTTGGTTGAAAAGCACCTTCTGAATCCCCAGGCCGCCTTTGCCTGCCAGTTCTTCGGCCAGCTTTTGATCCATTATCATTTCATAGGTATCCTTGCCGCTAATCTTGTTTAAGAGACCGCTATCAGGGACAGTTTTGCGCATCGTCTTGACCATCTGATAGATAAGAAGAGACTCGAAATCGGCGCAGGCCTTCCTGAGCTTTTTTTCTTTATCAGATTTTTCCCTCGCAGTCACATCAGAATTACGGTCCAGGCCTCTCTCGGGCGATAAATTCGACCCTACAGGATATATACCTTTATCATCCATTATCATATGCCCCTTAAATAATCCTCAAATCAGCTTGCAGGGCTCCCGCTGCTTTTAATGTCTGTATGATACTGATTAGATCACGGGGGCTAACACCTATAGCGTTTAAGGCCTTTACCACGTCTTGAATAGTAACTCCCTGTGGAACAACTAAGATTTTGTTTTTTTCTTCTGTCGCAGTCGCGCTTTTTTCCGTTGTTACCACCGTCTGTCCCCCGGGGGCAATAATGACATTCTCTTCCTTGCCAGCGACGGGAGCGCCTCCCCTCTGAGAAGGGGCTAAGGGCAAAGGTTGCGAGACCTTCTTCTCTTCTTTGATCTGGATGCTGAGGTTGCCGTGGGCGACCGCTACGGTGGAAATTCTTACGTTTTCCCCCATCACCACAGTGCCTGTCTTTTCGTTCAGAACTACCACGGCCTGGGAATCTACTGGTATATCCATATTTTCAATAGCATAGATAACCTCAAATACATTCCTCTGGGGGTCCTCAGGCAATCTTACAGCAACGGACGATGAATCAATCTGTCTCGCCTCTATACCTTTTGCCAAATTATTGATGGCTGCCGCCAGACGGGTTGCCGTTGTAAAATCCGGTTGCAAAAGATTGATAGTCAATTTTCGACTTTTATCAAACTCGTATTTGATCTCCCGTTCTACCAAAGCTCCATTTGAGATCCGAGCTACATTCGGATGATTCTTGACGGCGCCCCCACCACCGGCGCCGCCGGCGACAAATCCCCCCAGCACAATGGCGCCCTGAGCCACGGCATAAACCTCTCCGTCGGTGCCGCGCAGCGGGGTCATAACCAGGGTGCCCCCCTGGAGACTTTTGGCGTCGCCGATTGAAGAGACGATAACGTCAAGTTTGGTTCCCACCTTGGCAAAAGGGGGCAATAAAGCCGTTACTGTAACGGCGGCAGCATTGTCCGATTTCAGCGTCTTTTCCTTCATCCCCAGTCCCTGCCGGCTCAAAAGGTTGGCCAGAGTCTCTTTGGTGAAACCATTCTTTACATCGTCGCCTGTACCTGCCAGACCTACAACCAGACCATAGCCGACCAACTGGTTATCCCTCACCCCGCTGATTCCCGCAATGTCCTTGACCCGCGCCCCATAAGCATACGTGGAAAGAACGAGGCAAACCGCCATTACCACCCCGCAAAGCGATTTAGTTCTAATTATCATGTCATCCCTCTTTAAGGGTTCGCCTAAAAAGGCCATACCCAGTCTGTTATCCGGGTCAACCATCCCGGCCTCATCTTATCATTGATCACGCCTTTACCCATGTAATAGATCTTGGCATCAGAAATATTCTGCGAAGCGATCATATTATCCGTGGTAATATCCTCAGGTCTGATAATACCACTGAGGACGATATACTCAGCCTCGGCATTCATCGTCAACTGGCGCCTGCCTTCTATGAAAAGAGTCCCGTTATCCAGCGCCTTTACCACCCTTGCCGTCAATCTTGTCGTCAGCTTGCTTCCCCTGGCCGTATCACCCTTGCCCTTAAGCGAATTGGATGCGGTGCCTCCAATTCCAATCTTCGGCTCCAGATTCTCATCAGTCAGGTTAGCATTCCTTTCCGCAATAGATTTTTCAATGCCAAGGAGGGCCGCAATCCCCGTAGTAGTGGTTGAATCCCGGCTGGTATTAGTGGTTGCCGTGCTGGTGCCGGTCGAAGACTCGCTTATAATAACCGTTACAATATCATTTACGTACCTCGCCTTATTATCGGCAAAAAGCATATTTTTTGTGCTTTCTCCCGGCCAGATGGATCCCGGCCTTGGGTTAGCGGCTGCCGCCTCGGGTGGGACCGGTATCGGCTCCTGAGCTTTCACCACGCCCATCCGTGAGGAACAGCCCGCTACAATAAAAAATAAAGCAACCCACTCCATAATCAATAAACGCCACGGATAGGCATCAACGTTAATCATTTTAATCGTTTTTATCATTGTCCCCGCCTCAATCTGCTAATATTCCACCTTAACCAGAGAATTACCCGTCACCCTGGCGTAAATGGTCTTATTCGATGATGAATTCTTGACCCTGATTACTTTTTCAACCTCACCGTCCTCTTCCGAAACTCCTATCGTCGTTACGTTGAGATTCTCTTTATCAAGGACAATACGGACGCGATTTCCTTTTTTAATCAAAATGGGTGGCCTGATAACATTTCTGGTAATTTCCCTATTCCGGCCCAGATTCAAAGTCAGCGCCTTGCCGATAACCTCTGCCGGCGTCGTTACCCCGTTTGCAGGAATCCGTCTTACCCATTTTTTTAGCACCTTTACATCCTCGGCGGCAATCTCCTTATTTTTTTCCAACGCCCTGACAGTTACGACGACATCCGTCAGCACCTCCAGCCTGACCCGTACCGCTTCTTCTTTAATTAGAGTTCCATCGGAGAAAAATTTAACAATAAAAACTGTCTCAGCGATATAATCTTCATCAGGACGGTTTTGCACCTCAAGGTTGACTTTTTCCGCCGGCAGAAACACGTCAGCTATCCTTGCCGGGAAATCCACACGTACCGCACCAGGAGGCCAGGGCATGTTCTTTTCCACATGATCCGATATCAGGTTTTTTATCGCCTCCGCCTTGATTAAGGCGGCTTGGACAACATGGGGCATCCCCGGGATTGCCAACGCCAGAAACAAGATTATGGTAAATACCTGCCCCTTGCCTATACACTTAAACATTTCTTATTGCCCCGCTTCCTACCACTATCTCTTGAGGCCGTTTATCATCTGCAACATGTTGTCGGCTGTCTGGATGGATTTGGAATTGATCTCATAGGCCCGTTGACCGACGATCATCTTCACCATTTCGTCAATGACGTTGACATTGGACATCTCCAGAAAATGCTGGGTTATGGTTCCCCGGCCGTCCACGCCGGGATTCCCGGTAATCGGATCTCCTGAGCTTTCTGTCTTATCGTAAAGGTTCCTTCCCTGGCTGATAAGACCTGCCGGATTGATGAAATTGGCAAGCTCGATTTGCCCCACATTCGTTGACACGCCGATGGCATCGGACACCGAACACTTACCGCCCTTGTCCACGGTAAAAGCTACCGCATCTGTAGGAATAGTTATTTCTGGAGTTAATTTGAGACCTTCGGAATTGCAGAGTGCCCCGTCTTTATCAATCTTAAAATTTCCCGCCCGGGTATATACGGTGCGTCCATCATCATTAACAATCTGGAAAAAACCGGCACCTTCGATAGCCAGATCAAACTGATTTCCCGTCTGCTGGTAATCGCCCTGGGTAAATATCTTTTGCGTGGCAACCGGCTTCACTCCCATGCCCACTTCAATGCCCGCCGGCAGTTGACTCCCCGAAGACGTTTCCGAACCGGACTTGGTAATCAGGTGATACATGAGGTCCTGAAAATCCGCTCTGGATTTTTTAAATCCCACCGTGTTTACGTTGGCCAGGTTGTTCGCGATCACATCCTGGTCCAGTTGCAGTGCCGACAGCCCCGTGGCGGCCGTCCATAAAGATCTTATCATCTCACGCCTCCCTGTAATTCATCATTAATATATGCTAAGCCAATCTCCCCAACCGACCTGTGGAAAGCTTATCCATCTCTTCCATCATTTGTATCACCTTTTGATAGGACTCGAAGGACCGCTGAATGTTAATCATTTTCACCATCTCATTGGTTGCATTCACATTAGACAACTCCAAATGGCGGGAGATTACTTCCGGATTTTCCAACCTTCTCATCCCCCCTTTACCTGGGTCAATAAAGAGCCCTTCTCCATATTTTTCGATGGCTTTCACGTCGTCGAAATTTACAATACTGAGTTTGTCCACATTATTGCCATCAACCGTGATATTCCCCTCTTTGTCTATGTTCACATCCTTCCCGTTTATGACAATGGGACCCTTTTTACCCAACACATAGTCGCCGGACTGGGTGATCAACCGATTATTTTTATCAACAGTAAAATTGCCCTTTCTGGTATAGGCCGGGCCGTTTTTAGTCTGGATAGTGAAGAAACCATCTCCCTGAATGGCAACATCCAGCGTATTATCCGTTTTCTGCAAGATCCCCTGGCTGTAATCTACGGAAAGCAAGGGAGAAAACAAATGCGCGGAGGCATCGCTTTTTACATCTTTATTTTTCGCCGCAAAGTATAGATTCTCAAACTTGAAGCCAGGTGTGTTGATATTGGCAAGGTTGTGTGTAACGGCATCGAGTTGAGAAATTCTTTCCTCGCATACTTTTGCCATTTCACCGATTTCATACCGCATGGGCTGCTCCTGCATTTTTTTATGTTAACAAGCAAACCGCATGCCAAAAAGTGCCGTTGATTAAAAGGCAGGAATTGTAAAAATATTATTAATTTTCACATCGTTACTCTCCCCTCCCAAAAGCCGGAATTAAGGAGATTCGTTCTTGAGGGGGGAAAATTTTTCCCGGCTAAAGAGCCGTGTTTATACTTTCTCGCTTTTTGTTATTAACGGAATATACAAAGGCCAGTATCTCCGCCACCGCCCGGTATAACTCCGAGGGAATCTGTTCATCAATGTCGAGCTTGCTTAAGATCTGTGCCAATGCGGGATCATTTTTCAGGGGGATGCCATGCTTTTTCGCAAGTTCAATTATTTTTTCCGCTGTAATGCCTCTGCCTTTGGCCGTTACCCGCGGCGCCGCATCTTTCTTGTCGTCATATTTCAGCGCTGCCGCCAGCGGCGTTTTTACCTCAGGCATAATACACCATCCCGTCAGGCAAAAAGATTTATGACATCCTGATTTTGCCACAGTTCACTGCGGCACTCTTCCCGCGCCCTGCTCAAGCTTTTATCTGTTATACAAGTCAGATACTCCCCTTCATAGCCAAGGAGGCTAAGTGCTTTCTCCAATTCGGGAAGTAAATAATTAAAGAAGTCCCGGGCTTCCCGGGCTTCAAATTTGAATAGGCAATCGATTTTTGCGCCCATCATATTCACATCAACCATCATGTCGCCGAGAGCGTCCATACTCAGAAATATGGCAACGCGATATTTGTTTTTCTCTCTTTCTACGCCCTTGCCTTTTTCCCCGGTTTCGATAAATATCTCCCCCGCCTTGATACCGTCAGGGAAAAGTAACGGTATCTGCAACGCATATCTTCCGTCATTTTCCTGAGAGATGATATTCATTATCTGCCCCGTTTCGATAGCCTTGACCGACGATTCGGCAAACTTAAGTAATTGAGTCAGTTTTTGTGTATCTTCCTGCCCTACGGATCTGCCGTCTTTTATCAGGGACTGAAGTTCTTCAGCCAACTTTATGAAAGCGCCTTTCAGACCTTCCGGCGCCTGATACCCTCCCTGCTCTCGTCGTGCCTGCAACGTCTTCAGCAAGCCGTGCTCCAGCAGGAATCCGAGATTTGCCGCATAGTCCTTTATAAAAGAGGAATTTTGGGCAGTTTTCTGGGAAAAGATTAGAGAGTCAATAGTCCTGAGAATATTGCCTATGCTCTCCTTTGCGGATTCATGGAGCAACCCCTTAGGCAAGTTCTGATTAATAACCTCGCTTCCCCTTTTAAAAATATCCATCAAGGCCTCGGGCTTTTCCATGTAAAGCCTGAGATAGTCATTCATCAGAGAGGAAGGCGCACCCTCGGGGTTTACGACCTTAAGTACGATCTGGGGTTGCAGTTGTTCCACCCTTACCAGCAACTTATCCCCCACTTTAAGGGGTAAATCGGAGTCAGCAAGAAAGCTCTGATTTTTTATGGTAAGCAAAATCTTGGCAGGCCCTACCTTCTCTACAATTCCCGTATGAATATCTCCAACAGAAAAGGGGAAAACAGTTGGGGACTTGTTTATCTGTGCGGCGCTGTTTAATGGAGAGGAGGATATTGATGATAGGTAAATAGAAGACATAGATGATCTCGTACTATCTACCTGAGTAGTTACGTTCCAGGTCGATGATCAGGGAAACTTCCCCGGCGGGCAAACCGGAGCGTGCTGAAATCTCTTCTAAGGACAATCCTGCCCTCAGAAGATCCTTGACGGAATTATGTTTTTTCTCAGAAGAAGGATCATCCGCGTCGCCGCCAATAAGCTTGAATTTCCCCGATTTTTTTTGCATCTCTCGGATGAGGGCTGTCAGGCTTCTCTCCTTCTCCTCAAGCTCAGAGGCCAGCTCTTTAAATTTATTACAGTTTATATCCAGGGTACGTAAAAAGCCGGCCGCGGCATCCTGAGATTCGCCAAGCAGCCTTCGAAATTCAAGAAGCTGCTCCCCGTCATGAACGGGTGCTTGCGGCCTGCTGATATTTTTCCCAAGACGCGCGAGCAGGAATATGACGGCAATACATAATACCGCATCGGCAAATATCAGGAAAATAAGGATTGTCTGCGTGTCCATCATATCTTTATATTTACATATTCTCCCTGTTCGTGCAGCTCCTCCTCCCCTTCCCTTCGCTGGGCATCCTCCCCCTGTCCCTGATGGCCGCCTGCATTTTTCTGTTTTTCCCTTTCGCTTTTTTCCCTTATCGTTGTCCCCCCGGTCTCTTTCGAGGTCTTTACCTTCTCCCGCAACCGTTTCCTTTCCTTTCTCAACTGGAGTTCGAAATGTCTCTGCTGCATTTCGGGATGCGGCTGCTGCGCCTTCTCAGCCTGCTGTATCTGCATAATGACCTGCTGGACATCTATAGCTCTTAGCATGATCTCACATCCAACTTATATAGGGATGCCTGAAAAATGGGACTTGCGTCGTCCTTTACGTCCTTTAGTTATATAATCGTCACAGAAAGGTAAAATCTTTAATATCGACGGGATATTTCTATCATATCAGCGATAGGGTATGCTGATTTCGATTGTATTTTTTCCCTCTTCACGTCGCACATTTAAACGGGCGCCGTTATGCTGCAAGAGCAAAAACGCGTTACAGATGCCGCGGTCCGCCTCCGGGAGGGAAGCCGCATCGAAACCGAATCCTCTTTCTACCGATATTTGTTTGCAGGCTGAGGGGATTGCATCGCCTTCGTCTTGAATTTTAAGCGAGACATGCTTTGCGTCATGGCTGGTGGCAATGGAGATTTCCTTCGTGGGGCGGTCTCTCATCCTTTCCTTGGCAGATTTTAGCAATGTGGAGATGCAAAGAGAATATTCGGCAGCCGGCCCTGTTATATCGGGCAGATCCGGATCGAGCTGGAAGTTTTTCTTTAAATCATGTTTAAAATCCAGATAAAAGTCACAAAAATTAGCTTCCGTTTCGACTATTTGAGATAAATTGATCCTTTCCGGCTCCCGGTCGGCAAGGGCGGACAACTTCCCGGCAAGATACCGAAATATGGTAAAAAATCTCTCCGCCTCCGAAGCTATGGTATTTATATCCCCGGTTATCCTATCTACCCCTAACTCCTGGGAAAGTCCGGGGCTGCGCTCATCCATCTTCCGCTTAAAGTCCGCATAGCGCCGCTGAAGCAGCTTCGACCGGCCCATAATGCCGTTGAGAGGGTTGGCAAAATTGTGTAGCACTCCCGGCATGAGTTCATCTATAAAGGTTGATGCGAATTCCTTTTCCAGTTCATCATAGACGGCAGATTTATTCATTTCGTGCCTTCCCTGAAAGGGTGTTACACCTGACGCAGGAGCCGTTTAAGTGCTCATTATTATAATACCATAAATTTTGTAAAGTAAACAGCCTTAACTGCACCTTCCCCCAAAAGGCCGGCCAACTCTGCATTGATTTCATTTTTTAGAAGTTTCCTGCCTTCTGGTCTCATCAGTGCCTGGGCCTGCTTCTTCTCTGTTGTTTTATAAATGATGTTTCTCACTGCCGCCAGATTAGGCTCAAATTCGGGATAACGACGGACATCCAGCTCAAGGGCCACGTCAAGGGCAATTACCCTGTCGCCTCCCTTATCATCTTTCATGATAATTAAAAAGTCATTCAAAAACTCCCTTTTATCATTAAGGGAAAGCGATGCGGATGGGACAATATTTTTCGCCTCCCGGGTGAGTGGAGCCTTTTTTGCCCCCGCCCACCTGTAAGACAAGACTCCGATAGCAAGCAGCATCGAAAATGCAAGAACAGCGAGAAAAATCCACGGAGAAACAGGCCATTTTTTGGAAGACTGCTTCTCATTAACAGCATCGACCTCCGGCTCGCCGGTCAGGACGACGGGTTTTTCCTCAACTTCCAGCGTATCCAGTTCCAGTTTTACTTTCCTTGCCATTACCGGTAACCCTTCACGGCGCCTCTCAACCTAAAGGTAGCCTGGGCGTGGATCTGGCACACCCTGGATTCGGTTAATCCCAGCGCCTTTCCTATCTCCTTCATGGTCAATTCTTCGTAATAGTACAGGGACAAGACCAGCTTCTCTTTATGGGGAAGTCTGTCGATGGCTTTTGTTAATCCTTCAATCAATTCCATGCCGACTATACGATTCAGGGGATTGCTGCGTTCGACAGCCTCCATTGCTTCCTCGTCCGAGTATTTTTCCAGATAATCGGGAGGCAGGTCCTCCCTGCTGATAATTGATGCACCCTTGACTTCATCGAGAAGCTCGAAATATTCATCGAGCGAAAGACCAAGATATTCGGACACCTCGCTTTCATCGGGCGCACGTCCCAACCTTCTCTCCAATGCGGTAAAAGCTTCTTCCAGCTTGTTGTTTTTACTGCGCGTGGATCTTGGCGTCCAGTCCCTTGCTCTAAGCTCGTCGAGCACAGCGCCCCTGATCCTGAAACGGGCAAAGGTTTCAAATTTCACTTTGCGCTTGGCGTCATAATGTTCCAGCGCCGACATCAGACCGATAATGCCAGCGTTGATCAGATCTTCTTTATCGGCCGGGTCTATCGGCAGTTTCGCCGCCATCCTCAGGGTAATATTCTTCACCAGAGGGGCGTACTTCATTATCAATTCATCGCGGGTTTTCTTATCCATTTTTTTTGACTACAACACTTTCCCAGAAAAATTCTATCGTCCCGTCTCCGTCATTTTCCGGGCGTTCCCGGCAAAGTTTCCCGGCTATGCTCTGCAGACATTTACTGGCCGGAGAACGGGGGTACAGTTCGGCCACAGCTTTTTGCTGCTTTACCGCATCCTGTAACTTCTCGTCATATAGGACGTATCCCAGATACTCGATTGTCAGATTGAGGAAATGATCCGTAGCGGCGCTCAGCCTCATATAAACCCCCCTGGCTTCCTCTGGGCTCTTGACCATGTTCACCAGCAGGCGAAACCGTTTTTTGGCATGGCGCTGGTACATAACCTTGATCAGGGCATAGGCATCGGTCAGAGAGGTAGGTTCCGAGGAAGCGACAACGATAATCTCCCTTGCCGCTGCATTAAAATACATTACGTTACCGGCAATGCCGGCTGCCGTATCAATAAGCATAAAATCAATATCCTCGTTCAATGTATTCAATTCACCGAGCAATGTGAGTTTCTGGCCTTTCGACAGCTCGGACATTTCCTGAATTCCCGATGACGAGGGCAAAACCATGATTCCGCCGGGACCGCGAATAATGGTCTCCGAGATGGTCTTTTCTCCATTCAGGACATGGTACAAATTATATCTGGGGGTAAGTCCCAGGATTAAATCTATATTTGCCAATCCCATATCCGCATCAAGGATGAGCGTCCGTTTCTTCATACCGGACAGAATATAAGCCAGGTTGGCGGCAATATTGGTTTTCCCCACGCCACCCTTCCCGCTGGTAACGGCAATTACCCGGACATGACTTCCTTGCTGGACGTCCCTTTTGGAAAGCGCAGCCGCTCTCTGCGCCATCTCTTCCCTTTCCACGATTTTCTTCCGAAGCATCAAAGCCTGATCCACTTTCCTACCTCATTTTATATGAAAATGCCCCCCTCCCTGTATCCCTCACCCTCGACAGGGGAGGAAGGGGTGGTGGTGATTTTCATCCTTCGTTGTGCCCGACCAGGGCATGGGGGTTATTATCTATTCACCGCCGTCCAATCTTCCCTCTATTGCCGCATTACCAATTCCGCCAGTTTTTCGGGATTGGCCTGCTCAATATCCTGGGGTACATTTTGTCCCGTTGTAAAGTACGATACAGGCTTTTTAGCCTGCTCATTCACGTCGCAAAGGATGCCGTATCTGGTGCACTCATCCAGTTTTGTTAATATGATGCGGTCGCAACCGAACTTGCCGAATCTCGACAGCACATCCATAAGGTTTTCCCGGCTCGAGGCAAGACCCAAAAGCAGATTGGTTTCCAGTTCCCAGTCTCCCGTTATCATGTCTTTTAGCCTCGACAGATAGGCCGTATCGCTGCGGCTTTTCCCGGGCGTGTCCACCAGGATAACGTCCTTATCGGAAAAGCGGTCAATAGAACGCCGAAAATGCTCTTTTTCGGCGGCAACTTCCAGAGGCAGGCCGATGATACGGGCGTAAATCTTCAATTGTTCCGCCGCTGCTATCCGGTAAATATCCGTAGTTATCAGTCCTACGGTTAATTTTTCTTCCAGGGCGTAGCGGGCGGCAAGTTTTGCCAAAGTCGTTGTTTTACCGACGCCGGTAGGACCGAGAAACACCTTGACCCGTCCTTCCTTCTTCTCTTCGCCGGAGACAAAGGAACGTGTAAGGAGACCTTCAACCGCCTTCAGTCCTTTTTCGTAATCCTCGTCCTCCTGGGGGTGGCAGCTCCCTTTCCATTCCTCCAGAAGCCTGCAAGCCTGCGCTTTGGACAACCCTCTGCTTAAAAGATAATAATAGATGTGCGACAGGGCGCCCTTTTCCTTTCCCTTTGTCCTGTCGCGCAAACCAAGCACATCAAAAAAGGTGTGCATCGCCTCTTTCAGTTCCCCGATGTCTTCGTAAAGGCTGTCCCTTTTGACGCCCCGGACAAGGGATTTCAATTCCTCCAATTCTGTTCTGAAGTAACTGAACATTTCCCGATTCTCAAATGACAGGATGTCTGCCCTAAGGCTTTGGTCACCTGAGGGAATGCCCTTATCCCCGATAGAATCCGTCGCTGCCATAACCTCGATAAGCTTCTTTTCACCGGGCAAACGCCTGGTGGAAAGAATGATGGCATCGGGCCCCATATCGCCCTTAATTTTAGCTAAAGCATCCTGAATGCTTACTGCTTCGTACCGTTTAACCTGCATATTAATCCAACTCCACCATGCCCAGCGATTTGATGTTCACTTCACGCACTATTTCGTTGTGCGAAAGAACCACCAGATTGGGAAAATATCTTTCAAGTATCCGGCGCAGATAAATCCTTGTGCTGGGAGAACAAAGAATAATGGGCTGAAGGCCTTTCACTGCGAAGTTATTGACAAACCTCTGCAAATTACCGGCCAATCGTTTGACCATGTTCGGATCGGGCGAAACAAAGGATTCATATTCCGTATGCGAAACGGCATGGCTGATCTTATCCTCTATGTCTGGCGAAACCATCATGACCGTAATGTTGCCTTCCTGATCCTGGTATTGCTTTGTAATCGCCCTGGCGAGCGCCTGCCTCACATATCCTGTCAATAAATCCACATTCTTCGTCATGGGGAAATAATCGGCAAGCGCCTCCAGTATGGCCAAAAGGTCGCGGATGGAAATCCTTTCCCGCAGAAGTTTTTGCAGCACTTTCTGCAACGTCCCCAAAGAAACAATCTTGGGCGTTATTTCTTCCACCACCTTGGGATAGGAAACAGCCAGATTATCCAGAAGCTGCTGCACTTCCTGCCTGCCCAGCATTTCATCGGCATGGGATTTAATTATTTCCGTAAGATGGGTTGTAACTACGGTAGCCGGATCAACGACCACAACGCCTCTTGCCTGCAGGCTTTCTTTTTCCCCTTCCGTTATCCATACCGCCGGCAGGCCGAAGGCGGGCTCTTTTGTTTCAATCCCTTTTATTTTAGGCTCACTATCCTCCGGGGCGATGGCCAGATAGTGGCCGGGAAGCAACTCCCCGCGCGCAATCTCCACGCCCTTCGTGAGCACGGAATATTCGTTGGGCTTTAATTGAAGATTATCCCTGATGTGGATGGCAGGCACAATAAGCCCCATCTCCTGCGCCATTTGTCTCCTCATGGCCTTGATCCTTTGCAGCAGTTCGCCTCCCTTGGAGGCATCAACGAGGTATATCAGGCCATAACCAACCTCGAGGCCCAGGAGATCGAGAGGGGCAATACTTTCCTGCACTTCCTCAGCAGGTGGAGGAGGAAGTTCTTTTTCCATTTCCATTTCTCTTCCCGCTGCCCGAAAAATATTAAAGGCGATGAATCCCACGAACAGAGAGACAACAATAAAGGAAAACTTCGGCATCCCGGGAATCAGGGCAAAAGTAAAAATAATCAGTGCGGCGGCGGTAATGGCCTTCGGCTGAACGAAAACCTGGCTCCTCAGCTCTTCGCCCAGGTCGGTCGCCGCGGCCGTTCTGGTGACCAGCATGCCTGCTGCCGTGGAAACGATGAGCGCCGGCACCTGGGTAACCAGGCCGTCGCCTATGGTCAGCAGCGTATAGTTCCGCGCCGCCGCAACTACCGGCATGCCCTGCTGCAGGACGCCCACAATCAGGCCGCCTATGATATTGACCAGCGTGATAATAACGCCGGCTATAGCATCGCCGCGGACGAATTTGCTTGCCCCGTCCATGGCGCCGTAAAAATTGGCTTCTTTTTCAATCTCCAACCTTCTTCTGCGGGCTTCCACATCGGAGATAAGACCGGCATTGAGGTCTGCATCTATACTCATCTGCTTGCCGGGCATGGCATCGAGGGTAAACCTTGCCGCCACTTCAGCGATCCGCGTGGCGCCTTTGGTGATGACGACAAAATTGATTAAAACAAGCACCAAAAACACGATCAACCCCACGACGTAGTTGCCGCCGACGACAAAAGTTCCGAAGGCCTTGATGACCTGACCTGCCGCCTCCGTCCCTTCACTGCCGTGTAGCAGGATAAGACGGGTGGAAGCCACATTGAGAGACAGGCGCATCAGGGTAACGATGAGGAGCAAGGACGGAAAAACGGAAAACTGCAAAGGTCGCAGCACATACATTGACATAAGCAGGATGATGATGGAAAAGGTGAGACTCAGCGACAGTAAAATGTCCAGCGCTACCGTAGGTATCGGTACGACCATTACCAGAAGGATGGCGATAACGCTCATAGCCACTACAGCGCTGCTGGTTTTAGCTTCTACCGCAAACATACTGCTTTCTAAGACGTTTGGTTCAGCCATGATTACCTCAATAAATACTTAATTTTTCCGCAAATTGTAAACATAAGCCAGGACCTCGGCCACGGCGCGGTAGAGGGTTTCCGGTATAAGATCGTTGACCTTGACCATCTTACACAATACTTGTGCCAGCGGTTTGTTCTCGACGATGGGAACATTTGCGCTTTTGGCAACCTCCCTTATCTTCTCGGCAATCAGTCCCGCCCCTTTGGCGACAACACAAGGCGCAATTGTTTTCTCCTGTTCATACCTGAGGGCGACGGCGAGGTGCGTTGGGTTGGTAATAACCACATCGGCCTTGGGAACGGCGGCCATCATCCGCTTTCTTGCCATCGCCCTCTGAAGGTTCTTTATCCTTGCCCGAATGGCGGGGTCGCCTTCCGAATTCTTAAATTCATCTTTGATCTCCTGGCGGGACATCCGCAGGCCTTTCTCGTATTCCCAACGCTGATACAGATAATCAAGGATAGCCAACAGGATGAGCACCCAGCAGGTGTTAAGCAATATCTTAAAAGAGATTTTTCCCATATAAATCACAATAGCCCCGGCGCCTTGCTCCGCCAGAGGCAGAAACCCGCCGATTTCCTTTTTAATGACCAGATAGGCAATAAAACCTACAATGAACATCTTTATGCTGTTCTTGATCAGCTCAACCAAGGATCTGAGGGAAAAGAGCTTCTGAAATCCCTTAATTGGACTGATCTTGTCCAGCTCAGGCCGCATGGCCGCGGGGGAAAAGATGACGCCAACCTGGATGATATTGGACAAAATGGCGGCCACGGAAACCACGAGCAGAAGGGGCAAAAGCAGGAAAAAAACCTTAAACAATAACCCCGTGAGGAGGAATTGCACATTGTCCATGTTTATGGCCGTTTGTCCTGACGACTTGAAGCTCGATGCCATCATGGCCATTAACTTTTCCAGCATGCCCGTGGCATTGAAATAGAAATAGATGAGGCAGGCCAGAAGCATAGCGGCGGAAGACACCTCCCTGCTTCTGGCAACCTGTCCCTTTTCCCGCGCTTCATCTCTGCGCTTGGGTGTCGACTGTTCAGTTTTTTCCTGGCCTTCGTCTTTTTCCGACATAATCTCTATTGACTATCCATTTATTGTCCTGCCCTATAATTACATGAGGCGTAAAAGCATGCTTGTCTCTCCCGCAAGACCGATAAAGAAACGTTGGGCCAATTCCACGAAAACAGGCGCCGTAAGGCCGAGAAATAGAAGCCCTATGGCAATCTGAAGGGGGAAGCTGACGATGAATATGTTCATCTGGGGCACTGTTCGCGCGATCACCCCCATGCCCACATTGGTAAAGAGAAGAACTGCCATGATCGGGGCGCTTATCTTTATGGCAATGATGAATATGTCTCTCGAGAGGTGGACTAGCGCTTGCAGCAGCTCTCCGGAAAAATGGAAGCTCAAGGAGGGGACAGCCTGGTAGCTTTCCGCAATGGCCGCAATAAAGATATGGTGCGCATCAACAGTCAAAAAAAGCAAAAGCGCCAACATATATTGAAATTCGGTAATGATGGAAACCTGCTGGTTGGAGGTTGGATCAATTACATTGGCAATGGAAAAACCCATTTGAACCCCAGTCATTTCTCCTGCTACCTGGATACCGGCAAAAACAAACCTTACGGCAAAGCCGATGATGACGCCGATTGCCACCTCTCCCCCTATCCTCAGCGCCAAAGACAGGAAATCAAGATCGACAGAAGGCGCTGCCTGCTTCCCCACGATGGGGAAAAGAAGCGCGGCGATCAAAAGAGACAGTCCCCATGTGACCATAAAAGGAACTCTCCCTTCGCCAAAAATGGGAACCATGAAGATCATAGCGCTTACGCGAACGAAGACGATGACAAACGCCCCGATAAGTTCTGGTGTAAAAAGCGGGATATTCATATCAACAATCGCCCTGCCCCGAAAAAATCCACTTCATTCTGACTTCTATCTCCTTAAATCCTGTTTTTGTTCTAAGTCCACTTCCGCCTGCCCTACTTGACATACATCGGTATGCTGGAAATAAGGTTGTGCGTGTATGTCACCATAATATTTATCATCCAGGGGAGGGCGGCTACCAAAACTGCCATTATAGCAACGATTTTTGGCACAAATACGAGCGTCATTTCCTGTATCTGCGTCACTGCCTGGAAAAGGCTGATGGCAATGCCCACCACGAGTCCCACAAGCAATACCGGCGCGGAAACGAGAAAAGCCACCTTGATCGCTTCTACCATAAGTCCCATCACAAAGTCTGCTGTCATAATCATTTCCTCTTCTTTCGTCTTGCTGTTTATTTAAAGCTCTGCACCAACGAACCCACGATCAGATACCAGCCATCCACCAGGACAAACAGAAGCAATTTGAAAGGCAGGCTGACCATGATGGGGGGAAGCATCATCATCCCCATGGAGAGAAGGATGCTTGCGACAACCATATCGAGAATCAGAAAGGGCATGTAAACCATGAATCCGATCTGGAAAGCCGTCTTCAGCTCACTTATCACAAAAGAAGGGATTAAAACGGTCAGGGGAATATCAGACGGCTTTTCCGGCCTCTTTTCCTTGGCAATCTTCACAAACAGGGCAATATCCTTTTCCCTTACCTGCCGCAGCATGAAATCCTTCACAGGCGCGGCGGCCTGGTTTAGCGCCTGCTCCCCCGAAATCCGCTCTTCATAATAAGGTTGGAGGGCTTCACTGTTGATCTTCTGCCACACCGGGGTCATGATAAAGAAGGTAATAAAAAGGGACAAGCTGATTACGACCTGGTTGGGCGGCATCTGCTGGGTTCCAAGGGCGTGACGCAATAAGGACAGTACCACCACAATCCGCGTAAAAGACGTGAGCATCAAAAGTATGGTCGGAGCCAGGGACAATACGGTAAGGATTAAAAGCAATTGAATAACCGTCGCCACCTTCCCCGGTTCGTCGGCGCTGCCGCCGATGCTTAAACTGATATTGGGCAAAGACAGAGATTCGGCATGCGCAGGACTGCCCGTCGTAATCAAGGCCGCTAAAATGACAAACAATAACAACCCCTTCTTAAACTTTCTGTAAGTGTTCCTATTCATTTTTAAGGCCGCCCTTTCCCAGACGGCCGGACGCCCCCGGGAAAATTCCGGAACGTCTTAAATAGTCGGCAAACGACGGCAGTCTTTTTGTCTGTTGATGAATCTCCTTCAGCCTCGAAAGCGCCTCTGGATCGGAAATGGTGGTCAAAAACGACATCTGATTATGACTGAGGCCGATAACTACCACCCGGCCCAAGATTTCCACCAGCATGATGCTGCTTCTCGGTCCCAAATAGCGGGCCGCAACAATGTTGATCGCCTGACCGGCATCGGCGCCAGCCGGTGTCTGTTGCAATACCCGTCTGAAGAAGTACATCGCCCCCAACATTATGCCGATGACGACGGCCAGGGCAAAAAGCATCTTTAAAAAAGAAGGCAAGAAGGAAATTGAATCCATGATCTCCCCTTTTTATGTATCTCACCAATTTATCTAAGTTTGTTCACCCGTTCCGCGGGTGAAACAATATCCGTCAGCCGCACACCGAATTTCTCGTTCACAACCACCACCTCGCCGCGGGCAATTAATCTCTGGTTGACGAAAATATCCGTAGGCTCCCCGGCAAGTTTCGTCAGTTCTACGACCGACCCCTGCCCCAATTGAAGCATTTCGCTGATCAGCAGTTGGCATCTGCCCAACTCAACGGTCAGGGTAAGAGGTATGTCCAGAATGAAATCCAGATCCAAAGAATCCCTCTCATGCGCGGCGTTTTTTATTTCGCCGAAATGGACCTCGCTTACCTCTGCTTTCGGCGCTTTTTTACTCGCCGCTTCCAGTTCTTCCTTCTCATCATCCCAGCCCAGCTCATCGCCCGCTTTATCCCCGGCGTCCGTGGGCAACGCTGTTTCCTGCATCAACTTATCAAGCTCACTCTGATCCATACTCAACACCCTCTTTCTCCATAATTAATCTTGAAATCTGCACCGCCTGGTTCCCCTTGTAGATACCGGGGAATCCCCTGTATTTGAGAACTCCTTCAACAAAAATATTCAGAGCGTCCGAGGCATACTGATCAAGCCGCACGACATCGCCCTCCTGAAGATTCATCAACTCCCTGCCGCTGATTTGCGTTTTACCGAGTTCCGCCACTACGCCGACCTTAGCCGTCATAAGGTAATCTTTAAACCTGTTCGCCCATGTCTTGTCAGCTTCCAGGTGTTCACTCTGGTAGCCGGCCTGCAATTTTTCCCTGATTGGCTCCAGGGTTGAGTATGGGAAACACAGTGACATGACGCCTGTCGTATATTCCATTTCTATCTCAAAATTCACCACCACCACCACATCTGAAGGGGAAACGATCCGGACAAACTGGGGATTGATTTCCGACCGCTGATAAGTAACTTTGAGATCGATAATGGACTTCCAGGCTTTTTCCAGATCGGAAAGCGCGCTCAGCACCACCTTTTTTATGAGATTGTTCTCAATGGGGGTAAACTCCCTCCCCTCAACCTTGTAAAGCGTCGTTCCTGTGCCGCCGAAGATGATATCCACCAATGTAAAGATAATCTTCGATTCCATGATAAAAATGGCGCTGCCGCGCATGGGGTCCATCCTGAAGAGATGCAGACTGGTAGGAACAGGAAGGGTATTTAAGAATTCTCCGAACTTTATCATATTCGTCGACATGGTGCCCACGCCAACGACTTTTCTCAGCATGGCAGATAAGGTGGTTCTGAACATGCGGGCGAATTTCTCATTCGTCATCTCCAGGGTGGGCATTCTCCCCCGAATGATCTTGTCCTGGCTGGTCAGATCATACGTTGTGATTTCCGAGGGGTCATGGTGATCTTTCACCTCGGTCTCGATTTCACCGCCCGAAATGCCGCGTAAAAGGGCGTCAACTTCTTCCTGCGTCAATATATTGGGCATATCATCCCTCTAAATAGGTGAAAGGCAATTTCATGCCGGTAATTTAATGTTTCTTCACTGGATGACGAACTCGGTAAAATAGACCTGGACAATCTTCCCTTTAACCAAAAAACTATTAAGCCGCATGACGATCTCATCCCGCAGACGTTGTTTCCCCCCCACATCCATAAGTTCGTTGAAGGACTTGGCGGTAAGCAGATCCAGCATGTTGTCCCTTAACTTAGGCTTCAATAGTTCCAGTTCAGGAACGACCGATTGATCAGAAACCTCAATCTCAATCACTATCTTTAAGTATCGTTCGCCCTGATTATCTGAAAGATTAACGATAAAGGGCGCCATAGGCCACATTGTCCCGATCAGGGGCTTAGGCGGCTGAACGGCCGCCTTTTTCGCGTCCCCATGGTCGGTGAAAAAATATATCCCACCAAATACGCCGGCGGCAATTGCAATCAGAACCACCAAGGAAATAATGATGATCTTTACAATAGGAACCTTCTTTTTTGCCGCCTGTTCCTGTACAATTTCTTCATTCTCTGCTTTTGCCATTTTATCCTCTCACTTTTCGGGAAACATCAATATAATCTCCACACGCCTGTTTAATTGCCGGTTATCCATTTATCTCCCCGCCGATTCGATAAGTTTAGGACCCGCTTTCCCCATAAGACAGGATGGTCGCTGTTCGATATGAGTTCCAGCAATTACCGTACCATTGATGAAATAATTTTTTAGACAATAATTTTAATCATTTAAACTAATTGCGCGATATGACCTGCTTCCGTGCAGGCAAGGAAGGGGATATGGATTTGACAAGTTGGCAATTTTTTGACGGCAGGACTATTGACGATAAAAGGCGCCCCAGCTTATGGGCGCCTTTTATCTCCTGCATTCTGGCTGCTGGCTCCTAAATTCTATTTTTGCATTAACGTTTTATATTCATCAGTTCTTGCAACATCTGATCAGTCGCAGTGATGATCCTGGCGCTGGACTGATAGGCGCGCTGGGCCGTAATCATCTTGATGAATTCTTTGGCTACGTCGGTATTTGACATCTCAAGAGAGCTGGCCATTATCTCCCCCAGACCGGCGGTGGCTGGTTTAGCGGGATTGACTTTCCCTGACTCGGCGGTTTCGGAAAAATAACTGCCGATCTTGTTCAATCCATTAATATTGCGAAAAGTTGCTAAAAGAATCATAGCCAGTTTCTGCCGCTTACCATTAGAAAACATCCCTTCTACAATGCCGCTCTTATTAACGTCCAGGCTGGTTAAATCACCCTTTTTATACCCGTCCTGGTTCTGCAAAGTAATCGATGATGCCGAAGCATAGCTATTTATTTTAGGAGCATCGTCGCCGGCCATATTCCATGTAATATCACCAGCGCCATTTGTTCCAATAACAGTGCCATCGATACCGCCTACCAACGCTGTCGCCGCCTGGGCGGCAGCTAGTGTGGCGCCACCGGTCACCGATAATTCGCCGGCCGTTGCCGTTGCAATCCCGTTAAGCAGTGCTGCAATTGCCGCATTGGTATGGGCAGCGTTTGCACTGTCAATGGTTACGGTAATGGCATCCGTACCGCCGCCGGCAACCGCAAGAGCAGCGCCGCCAGCGGCACCGCCTGCCAAATTCGTCGCCGCCTGGGCGGCAGCATCTGTGGCTCCGCCGGTCACCGATAAAGTGCCGGCTGTTGCCGTTGCAGTCCCGTCCAGCAGCGCTGCAATTGCCGCATTGTTATGGGCAGCGTTTGCGCTGTCAAAGGTTACGGTAATGGCATCCGTACCGCCGCCGGCAACCGCAAGAACAGCGCCAGGTCCACCATCAGTAATAGCCACTGTGACATTATTACCCACTGCTCCTCCCGCTCCCGCTGTTACGATCAGGTCGGTGTTGAAGGTTTCGGTGGCCTTTATGGCGGTATCAGTAATAGCCACTGTGACATTATTGCCCACTGCTCCTGCCTCTCCCACTGTTACATTCAGGTCGGCGAAGGTATTGCTGGCCTTATCGCCAGTGAGAGTAGATCCCCCAATTGGATAAAAACGCACTATTCCATCCGCTGGGGTCGCCTCTGTCTGTACAATGTCAAACTCCATGGTGTCGGTATCTGCCCAGGCGCCGGTTAAGGTAAAGGTAATGTCGGCGCCGCCCGCGCCATCAAGATCAATGGCCACACTATCATCAACACCGGCTGTTGCCAGGTCCAGAGTCATATTTGGGTATCCGCCATTATTCGTAACCGTCCATGCATTCTCATCGCTGCCTCTGGTTAATGTAATCGTCCCTGCGGAACTTTTATACAATTGTCCGGCACGATTGATCTTTGAGGTGGCACTACCGTCACCGATTGTGGTTGTTACAACAGGTGTTATAGTGGACGTGTAAGTATTTTCGATAGCCCCCGTATTGAGATCGAACTTTATACCTGAGAAGGATTCTGATGTGGCCTTTTTACCGTCCAAATAATTCTCCACACCCCAGTATCCGGTGCCCTCGGTGTTGGTAAATTGAGTACTCAAAGTGTGTTCCTGACCACCACTATCATAAACCGCCTGCGAAGAACTAAAAATGTCGCCCGGCACAGTCTGAGAATCAAGCATCAGCCCGACTTCAAAAGTAGTGGTAGCGCGCGGTCGGGATAGAACATCCCGCAAATTTAGATCCCCCATGTTGGGAACTAACTCTCCCTTATCATTATAGCTGTAACCCTGGACGCGGTACCCGTTTGAGTCGACAAGCAAACCTGTATTGGCCACATTAAAACCTCCAGCCCTGGTATAAACAGAATTACCGCCATTATCTTTCAGAATAAAAAAACCGTTTCCGTCAATTGCCATATCCGTGACATTTCCCGTCGACTGAAACGATCCCTGGGCAAACTGGGTGACGATAGCGGCGACGTTGACACCCTGCCCTACCCGTGAGACACCACTGCTCCCACCGGTGAGACTCTGGCTTAACATACTGGCAAAAAAGGTATCTGCCGCTTTGAAACCTACGGTATTGGCGTTGGCCAAATTGTTTCCGATTACGTCCATCTGCTTCTCACTCGCCGTAAGACCTGTTGTTCCTATCCATAGTGCACCTGACATTTTACTTACCTCCTTAAATAATTTATAATTTTTTTGGTCTACTCAACCATTTCTTGAACCTTGATTTAGCCGTCATTCTCACTTCACCGACATGACATCATTGAAGGATACCTCCTCGCCATTTACTGTCAGATAAATCGTCTTATCCTTGAAGCTGACCGCCGACACCTGTCCCGTAATTGTAGTTTTTCCATCGCCATTAAGGGCAGTAACTTCTTTGCCGATAAGATTTACCGACTGAGCATTGGCCAGCATTATATAGTTTGAGTTCTGGGCTGCCAAAGCCGTGTTAAGATTGCTAAGTTGTTCAAGACTTGAAAACTGGGCAAGCTGTGCCGCAAATTCCGACCCCTGAGCAGGGTTCATGGGATCCTGATTCTTAAGCTGGGCTATCAGCATCTTAAAAAAATCATCTTTCCCTATGAGTTTTGACGTTGCCGAGTCCGCGGCGGCTGTTTTTACATTGCCTGTGATATTTTCTATGCTGCTCATATTTTGTCCTCCTTATAATTAAAACAAGTCCTAAACAAAAACACTGATCCCCTCCACGCCTTGCCCCTCTTTTTGCCCATTTGCAGAGGAGGCTATCTCCGCAGGAGAAGGTTTTTCTGCCCTTTCGTTCCTGTTTTCACTCTTCCTGTTTTCTTCCCGCCACCAGAGATTCCCGCTGCCTAAGCCGCCATCCCTGCCGGGATGCCCTCCCTGAAGCAGGAAATCAATAGTGTGAACCTGCAGGCCCTGTTGCTGAAGGGCGCTTTTCAACTGGTCGGCATGGCCCTGCAGCGCCTGCCGGACATCGTGACGTTCCGCCGTCATGACTACATGCACCTTGTTTTCCCGGACGACGATGTCCATAGCAAGGTTGCCTAAGTTCTGCGGCGACAGGGTAATCTTTATCCTGCCAAAACCTTTACCTGTTTCATCGGACAATTGATTGGCAATCTGATTCACCAACAAGCGCCCATCAATATAGGGCGCATTACCCGCCTTGTTAACCGCAGCACTACCGCCATAGGCTGAAACAGTCATGGGCCCGTCGTATTCCCGCGCCGAAGCGGCCTTCTCGAAAACAAGTGAAATCGGCAGTTTACGATCGTATGCGTGCTCATTCCCCTCGGTATCCGAACTTGCCCTTATGACGTAAATATTTTTATCTCCACCGATTGAGAGAAGATCACCCTTGACGGGAAAAGACGCCCTCCCTGTTGAAGCTTGATCTTCCTGTCTCCACGGTTTCATACCGGCTTCCGGCATTTTGTAAACAGCTTTCGTCGGCCGCTCCACACCAAGGGCTTCTGCTTCATATTCAATGATGTTTTTGCCAGGAGGAAGAACCGGTTTCCTCCCTTCCTTAGCAGCAAAAAGTCCCTTGTCCTTTATTTCCGACAATATCTCTCCGATCCCATCATCTTCAATACCTTGCCTTTTCAGTGCATCACTTATGATCCTGATTGTTGAAGCCTGCTCTTCCTGTCTCCACGGTTTCATACCGGCTTCCGGCATTTCGTAAACAGCGCTCGTCGCCCGCTCACCGCCAAGGGCTTCCGCATCATAATCAATGATGTTTTTGCCAGGAGGAAGAACCGGTTTCCTCCCTTCCTTAGCAGCAAAAAGTCCCTTGTCTTTTACTTCCGACAATATCTCTCCGATCCCGTCATCTTCAATACCTTGCCTTTTCAGTGCATCACTTATGATCCTGATTATTGAAGCCTGCTCTTCCTGTCTCCATGGTTTCATACCGGCTTCCGGCATTTCGTAAACAGCGTTCGTCGCCCGCTCACCGCCAAGGGCTTCCGCATCATATTCAATGATGTTTTTGCCAGGAGGAAGAACCGGCTTCCTCCCTTCCTTAGCGGTAAAAAGTCCCTTGTCTTTTACTTCCGACAATATTTCGCCGATCCCGTCATCTTCAATACCATGCCTTTTCAATGCATCACTTATGATCCTGATTGTTGAAGCCTGCTCTTCCTGTCTCCACGGTTTCATACCGGCTTCCGGCATTTCGTAAACAGCGCTCGTCGCCAGCTCACCGCCAAGGGCTTCCGCATCATATTCGCTGATGCTGTTGACTGGAGGAAGAACCGGTTTACTGCCTTCCTTAGCGGTAAAAAGCCCCTTGTCTTTTATTTCCGACAATATCTCTCCGATCCCGTCATCTTCAACACCATGCCTTTTCAGTGCATCACTTATGATCCTGATTATTGAAGCCTGCTCCTCCCGTCTCCACGGTTTCATACCGGCTTCGGGCGTTTCGTAAACAGCGTTCGTCGCCCGCTCACCGCCAAGGGCTTCCGCATCATATTCGCTGATGCTGTTGACTGGAGGAAGAACCTGTTTCCTCCCTTCCTTAGCGGTAAAAAGTCCCTTGTCTTTTATTTCCGACAATATCTCTCCGATCCCGTCATCTTCAATACCAT